>JAAZHF010000278.1 GCA_012510865.1 Gammaproteobacteria bacterium | reverse complement strand
TCCCGCCCAGGTCGACGTAGACGTTGCCTCGCTCGACGCGCTTGACCACGCCGGTCACCAGCTCGCCCACGCGGTCCTTCCAGGCGTCCACGACCTGCTGGCGCTCGGCCTCGCGAACGCGCTGCACGATCACCTGCTTCGCCGCCTGCGCCGCGATGCGGCCGAAGTCGACGTTGTCGATCTGCTCCTCGATGTAGTCGCCGACCTCCACGCCCTCGGCTTCCTCGACGGCGTCCATCAGGCGGATCTGGCGATCCGGCGACTCCATCACCTCGTCGTCGGCCACGACCTCCCAGCGGCGGAAGGTCTCGTAGCTGCCGTCCTTGGGGTCGATCTGCACCCGGGTCAGCACGTCCTGGTCCGCGTAGCGCTTCTTGGCCGCGGTGGCCAGGGCCGCCTCGAGGGCCTCGAGGATCACCGACTCCGGGACGCCCTTCTCATGGGCGACCGCATCGACGACCAGCAACAGTTCCTTGCTCATCTTCTCTATCACTCCGCACGGGACGGCTTCGGCGCCGCCGGCTTGTTGTTGGTTTTCTGGTTGCTGCCCTGCTTGCCCTTGCCCGGGCGCGCACGGCGCCCCGAGGCGCCCTTCGCGGTCCCGTAGCCCAGCGCGGCCCAGTCGGGCACCAGGCGCGCCTTGTCGATGTTGCCGGCGGGCACCGCGAACGGCTGGCCGTCGACTTCGAAGGTGATGGTGTCGCCGTCGATCGACGCGATCCGGCCCTGGAGCCTGCGCCGCCCCTCCTGGGGAAGCTTCAGGCCGACCTTGGCCTGTTCGCCCAGGAAGCGCTGGAAATGCGCCAGGGTGAACAGCGGCCTGTCGACGCCGGGCGACGACACCTCGAGGGTGTAGTTGCCGCTGATCGGGTCCTCGACGTCGAGCCGCGCCGATACCTCGCGGCTCACCGCTTCGCAGTCGTCGATGCCCACCCCCTGGCCATCGGCCTCCGGGTCGGCGCCGGGGCGGTCGATGTACAGGCGCAGCACCGCGCCGCCGGGAGCCGGCAGGTATTCGACGCCGAGCAGCTCCAGACCCATCGACTCCACGGTCGGGGACAGGAGCCCAGCGATGTCGGTCGACTTGTCGGCCACCTTGCCTCCTCGAGTCCTGGTGCAATGCCTGCGGCGGCGGGCGCAAAAAACGAAAAAGGGCCCGGCGGGCCCCTTGTCCGATGCTGCTGGATCCGGTGCCGGCGCGCCTCGATGCGCACCGCGCGAGCCCGACTCCCGCAATCGAAAAAAGCCTCCGGGGAGGCTCTCCGTCGACCGCGAAAAGCTTGCGGCGGTGGCCGGGATCCGGCGCCTGGGGCGCCTGCGTTGGATCGTCCGGTTCCGCCGAGCCGCTGAATTATAGGCGTGCGCCCCCGTTCCCGCAAGCCGGAAAAGCGAACGGCGCGCCCGGGTGGGACGCGCCGTCGCGGTGTAGTGGTAGCGGGGGCAGGATTTGAACCTGCGACCTTCGGGTTATGAGCCCGACGAGCTGCCAGACTGCTCCACCCCGCACCAGGCCGACCATTATGGCCGAGACTCCTTTTTCCTGCAAGCCCGGACGCGCATGGACGCCTCCGGGCCGCGTGTCCGTCAGGCGAACGCGGCCTGGCACCAGGCCATGATCGGGTTCCAGGCCAGCCCGAGGACCAGCAGCGCCGCCGCATTCACCGCGAACAGCGCGCGCAGCGGGCCGTTGTCGCTCACCTGGATCGGCGCGCCCGTGGGCTCGTCGAAGTACATCACCTTGATCACGCGCAGGTAGTAGAACGCGCCGACGACGGCGAACACGATGCCGACGATCGCGAGCCACAGCATGTCGCCGCCGATCGCGGCGCGCAGCACCACCAGCTTGGCCCAGAAGCCGAGGAACGGTGGCACGCCGGCCAGCGAGGCCATCACCACAAGCACCATGGCCGCCATCCACGGGCTGCGCGCGTTCAGGCCCTTGAAGTCCTCGATGCGGTCGGCCTCGAAGCCGCGCCGCGCCAGCAGCACGATCGCGCCGAAGCCGGCCGTGGCCATGATGGCGTAGCTGAACGCGTAGAACATCGCGGCGGCGTAGCCCTCGGGCCCGCCACCGGCGAGGCCGAGCAGCAGGAAGCCGACGTGCGACACCGTCGAGTACGCCAGCATCCGCTTCAGGTTCGACTGCGCGAGCGCGAACACGTTGCCGACCACCAGCGACAGCGCCGCCAGCAGCGCCACCATCAGCTGCCACTGGTCCTGGAGCGGGCCCACCCCGGCCTCGAGCAGGCGGTAGGCCATGCCGAACACCGCGAGCTTGGGCGCCGAGCCGATGAAGATCGTGATCGGCGTCGGGGCGCCGTGGTAGGCGTCGGGCAGCCACATGTGGAACGGCGCCGCGCCGAACTTGAAGCACACGCCGACCACCAGGAAGACGGTGCCGGGCAGCAGCAGGGTGCGGGTGCCCCCATCGACCGTGGCCGCGGCCCCGGCGATCGTCGACAGGTCGAGGCTGCCGGTCGCGCCGTACACCAGCGACATGCCGAACAGCAGCAGGCCGGAGGCCAGCGAGCCGAGCACGAAGTACTTCATCGCCGCTTCGGAACCGACCGGGTTGTCGCGGTCGATGGCCACCAGCGCGTACTGGCACAGCGCCAGCAGCTCCAGGCCGACGTAGACCGTCGCCAGGTTCGGCGCCGAGACCAGCAGCATCATGCCCACCGCCGCGAACAGCACCAGCACCGGCAGCTCGCCCTTGTACAGGTCGCGCTCGCGCATGAACGGCCATGCATAGCCGAGGGAGATGGCGGTGAACGCCAGGATGCCGATCTTGAGCACGTCGGCCGCGGTGTCGCGGACGAACATGCCCGCCAGCACCTCGCCCTGCCCGCCCACGCCCGCGGCGATCATCGCGGTGGCGGCCACCAGGACCGCGACCGCCAGGGCGTGGGTCACGACGCGCCGGCGTTCGCCGATGAACAGGTCAAGCATGAGCAGCGCGAACGCGCCCATCACCACCACGAGCTCGGGCGCGAGCGGCGCGATGTCGGCCAGCGTCCGGACGGGAGGGGTCATAGCTCCAGGCATCATCGCGTCACGTTCCTCAAAGCTTGCTGTTGGCGAGCAGGCCCGCCAGCTGCGCGATGGAGGGTTCCATCAGGTCGGTCAGGGGCTTGGGCCAGACGCCCACGAGCAGCACGGCCGCGGCGAAGACCCCGAGCACCAGGGCCTCGCGGCCGTTGATGTCCTTCATGGCGGCGACGTGGGCGTTGCCGACCTCGCCGTACATCACCCGCTTCACCAGCCACAGCGAATAGCCGGCGCCGAGCACCAGGGTGATGGCCGCCACGAAGGCGATCAGCGGATGGCTGTGGAAGGAGGCGACGATGACCATGAACTCGCCCACGAAGCCCGACGTGCCCGGCAGGCCCGAGTTGGCGAAGGCGAAGAGCACGTAGAAGGCCGCGAACCACGGCATCACGCTGGCCACGCCGCCGTAGTCGCGGATCATCCGGGTGTGCATGCGGTCGTAGAGCACGCCGACGCAGGAGAACATCGCGCCCGACACGAAGCCGTGCGAGACCATCTGCACCATCGCGCCCTGCAGGCCCAGGCGCGCGGCGTCCGGGTTGCCCGCGTCGCGCACCAGCGCGAAGGCGATGAAGATGCCCAGGGTCACGAAGCCCATGTGCGAGACCGACGAGTACGCGATCAGCTTCTTCATGTCCTCCTGGACCAGCGCCACCAGGCCGACGTAGACCACGGCGACCAGGGACAGCGCGATCATCAGCCAGGCCCACTCGTGGCCGGCATCGGGAACGATCGGAAGGCTGAAGCGCAGGAAGCCGTAGCCGCCGATCTTCAGCATGATCGC
>JAAZHF010000277.1 GCA_012510865.1 Gammaproteobacteria bacterium | reverse complement strand
CGCCCTCCGGCGCGCGGCCGGAGGGCGCGGTCGGGCGCAGGCCTACGAAGCGTCGGCGGCGGGATCGTCGAACAGCTGCCGGTAGTTGTCGATGGCCGCTTCCATGTCGGCGACCGGTGCGGTGTCGGCGGGATCCTCATGCAGGGCCCGGGTGCCCGCCATCAGCCGCGCCAGGATGGCGTGCAGGGCGATGTCGGGCTCGGTGTCGAGGCTGCAGTTGGCGAACATGTATTCGATCGCGGCGTCGACCTCGGCGGCGCGCGCCACCACGGTCGCTTCGTCCGGATGCTGCTCCGGGCCCGCGTGCTCCAGTCCGGCCAGCGCCGTGCGCACCCGCGACATGCCCTCGAGCAGCGGGGCGTCGGGCTCCCAGCGGACATGGCCGTCCGGGACCGGGAAATCCACGCCCGCGGCTTCCGCGGCCGCGTGCGCATGGTCCGCGTCGTGCGCTGCGTCGCCGTGGGCTTCGACGTGGCCGTGGGCGTCCTGCGCGGTCGCGGGGGACCCGGCGGCGGCGGGGGCGGGCGGGGCGTCCTGCGCGCAGCCCGCGGCCATCCCGCCGAGGGCCAGGGCAAGGGCCAGCGACAGGGGGAATCGCTTCAATTTCATGGGAACCTCCAGGGAACAATGGGTCTCTTCGTGCACCGATCATCCTATGGCTGGCGGCAAGCCGGTTCCATGATCCGGATCAAGCCACCCTCGTCCAGCGTCGTGCCGTCCCCTGTTCATGAATGTCGCGATGTGCTATACTTTGTCGCGTAACCGATTGTAATCATTGAACTTAAAAGGAGGAAAAAGAAATAATCAACCAGTTCCGACAGACCATCATGAACGTGTTTCCCAGCCACACCTCGCGCGTGGCCCCTCCGCGGCGCAGGTCGACCCCTGCCGCGACCCTCACCCGCATCCAGGCGGGCATGCCCCAGGCCCTTCCGGCGGCCGCGCATGACGTGGCCCCCGGCCGCACCAGGCGGCATTCCGGCACCTACACCCGCGGCGGCTACCTGGCCCGATCGCGCCAGGCATCCCGCAGCCGCCAGCCGCTCTTCCGCATCGGCTGACGCATCCCCGGCGGCATTGTGCGGCCTTGACGCCGCGGCGTAGGCTGGCCCACCGTCCACCCGCAGCCGAGCCACATCCGGATGAACCAGGCGCCAGCCACGCAGGGCCGCCCGTCGCGCAGCCTGTTCCGCACGAAGTCCATCGAACAGACCGTCGCCGACAGCCACGAGCCCGGGCGCGAGCTGAAGCGTTCGCTCACCGCCTGGGACCTGATGATCCTCGGCGTGGCGGTGGCGGTGGGCGCCGGCATCTTCTCGGTGGGCGCGCGCGCGGCCGGCAGCTTCGCCGGCCCCGCGGTCTCGGTGTCGTTCCTGCTCGCGGCGCTGGCCTGCGCGCTGGCGATCATGTGCTACGCGGAGTTCGCCTCGAGCATCCCGGTGGCCGGCAGCGCCTATACCTACACCTACGCCACGCTGGGCGAGTTCGTCGCGTGGATCATCGGCTGGGACCTGATCCTGGAGCTGCTCACCGCCGGCGCGGTGATCGCCAAGTACTGGGGCATCTACCTGGCGATGGTGTTCGAACTGTTCGACGTCCACATCCCCACCACGATCGACGTGCTCGGCGTCGGGGTGGACTGGGGCCCGCTGTTCATCGTCGGCGTGTTCACGGCGCTGCTGATCATGGGCACCAAGATGTCGGCGCGGGTCAACAACGTGTTCACGATCATCAAGGTCGGCATCGTGGTGTTCGTGATCGTGGTCGGCCTGACCTACTTCAACGCCGACAACCTCACGCCCTTCATCCCGCCGTCGGAGCCGGCGGCGGGAACCGACGCGGACGTCTGGTCGCAGTCGCTGTTCTCGTGGCTGACCGGCGCGGCGCCGGCGAAGTACGGCATCGCCGGCGTGCTCTCGGGCGCGGCGCTGGTGTTCTTCGCCTTCATCGGCTTCGACGTGGTGGCGACCTCGGCCGAGGAGGTGAAGGACCCGCAGCGCACCCTGCCGCTGGGCATCTTCGGCGGCCTGGCCCTGGTCACCCTGCTCTACATCGGCGTGGCCTTCGCGCTCACCGGCATGGTGCCGTACAGCCTGCTGGCCGCGGCCGAGAACCCGTCGCTGGCCACCGCCTTCGTCGCGGTGGGCGCCGGCTGGGCGGCCCAGGTGATCTCGATCGGCATCCTGGTGGGCCTGACCACGGTGATCATGGTGCTGCTGATGGGGCTGTCGCGCGTGCTGCTGGCGATGAGCCGCGACGGACTGCTGCCGCGCTGGCTCAGCGTGACCTCCGAAACCCGCAAGACGCCGGTGCGGCTGCAGCTTCTGGTCGGCGCCGTCGTGGCGCTGCTCGCCGGCTTCACCCGGGTCGAGATCCTGGAGGAGATGATCAACATCGGCACGCTGTCGGCCTTCGTGCTGGTCAGCATCGCGGTGGTGGTGCTGCGGCGCACGCGCCCGGAGCTGGCGCGCGCCTACCGGGTGCCGCTTTCGCCGGTGCTGCCGATCGTCTCGGCGCTGCTGTGCTTCTACCTGATGCTCAACCTGACCACGCTGACCTGGGTGCGCTTCGCGGTGTGGCTCGTCGTGGGTGCAGCGATCTACTTCGCCTACGGCCGGCGGCACTCGCGCGTGGGCCTGGGCGAGGCGGCCGGGGGCTGAGCGCCTTCCGCCGTCGCAGGGCTTGAGACGGCGACTGCCAAGCATGCGGGTCCCGCCGTTGCCGGAGCCTGCAGTCCTTGAACGCCATCCTGAAGCCGGGGCGCGCGCCGGCCGCCGCCCCGGAAGTGCGCGCACTCGCGCGCGGGGCCTCGACCGGCAGCACATTGGCCGGGAACACCCTGGCCGAGAAGCTCGAAGCCAAGTACCCGGGCCGCATCACCGGAAGCCTGCTGCTGCGGGGGCAGGGCGGCGAGTACGCGCCGTTCCCGGAGGACCTGCCCGAAGCGCTCGCGCGTGCGCTGCGTAGCCGCGGCATCGATCGTCTGTACAGCCACCAGGCCCGCGCCTGGGAGGCGACGCGGACCGGCCGCCACCTCGTGGTCGCCACGCCCACGGCCTCGGGCAAGTCGCTGTGCTACACGCTGCCGGTGGTGGCCAGCGCGCTGCGCGAGCGCGGCAAGGCGCTGTACCTGTTCCCGACCAAGGCGCTTGCGCAGGACCAGGTGAGCGAGCTGCTCGAGCTCAACGCGGCGGGCGGCCTCGGCCTGCGCGCCGCGACCTTCGACGGCGATACCCCGGGCGACGCGCGCCGCGCGATCCGGACCAGCGGCGACATCGTGGTCAGCAATCCCGACATGCTCCACCAGGGCATCCTGCCGCACCACACCAAGTGGGCGCAGTTCTTCGAGAACCTGCGCTACGTGGTGATCGACGAGGTGCACACCTACCGCGGCGTGTTCGGCAGCCACGTCGCCAACGTGATCCGGCGCCTGAAGCGGGTCTGCGCCTTCTATGGCACGTCGCCCACCTTCATCCTGTGCTCGGCCACCATCGGCAACGCCGGCGGGCACGGGCGCGCGCTGATCGAGGCGGCGGAGGAGGACGTCGAGGTGATCGAGCACAGCGGCGCGCCCCGCGGCGACCGCCACGTGCTGCTGTGGAACCCGCCGGTGGTCAATCCCGACCTCGGCATCCGCGCTTCGGCGCGCGCGCAGTCCAACCGCATCGCGCGGCTGGCGATCCGCGCCGGGCTGAAGACGCTGGTGTTCTGCCAGTCGCGCTCGATGGTCGAGGTGCTGACGAAATACCTGAAGGAGGTCTTCGACCACGACCCGCGCAAGCCGCGCCGCATCCGCGCCTATCGCGGCGGGTACCTGCCCACCGAACGGCGCGCGGTCGAGCAGGACATGCGCGCCGGGCGCATCGACGGCATCGTCAGCACCTCGGCGCTGGAGCTGGGCGTGGACATCGGCAGCCTCGACGTGGTGGTGCTCAACGGCTATCCCGGCAGCATCTCCGCCACGTGGCAGCGCTTCGGGCGCGCCGGGCGCCGCCAGCAGCCGTCGCTGGGCGTGCTGGTGGCGAGTTCGGAAGCGCTGGACCAGTACGTGGTGCGGCACCCGGAGTTCTTCGCCGCGGCCAGCCCCGAGCACGCGCGCATCGAGCCCGACCAGCCGCTGATCCTGCTCGACCACATCCGCTGCGCGGCCTTCGAGCTGCCCTTCCGCGACGGCGACGCCTTCGGTCCGGTCGAGCCGGGACCCTGGCTCGAGGTGCTGGCCGAGAGCGGGGTGCTGCACCACGAGGGTGAGCGCTGGGAGTGGATCGCCGACAGCTATCCCGCGCAGGCGGTCAACCTGCGCTCGGTGGCCGACGGCAACTTCGTGGTCGTCGACCGCACCGACGGCCGCCAGGTGATCATCGCCGAGGTCGACTACTCGGCCGCGGCGCTGACGCTGTACGAGGGCGCGATCCACATGGTCCAGTCGGAGCCCTTCCAGGTCGAGCGCCTCGACTGGGAGGGGCGCAAGGCCTACGTGCGGCGAACGCAGGTGGACTACTACACCGATGCCATCGACTACACGAAGCTCAAGGTGCTCGACGACGCGGCGCAGGCGCCGGCCGGGCAGGGCTCCGCGCACATGGGCGAGGTGCACGTGCTCCGGCGCGTGTCGGGCTACAAGAAGATCCGCTTCCACACCCACGAGAACATCGGCTACGGGCCGGTCACGCTGCCCGACCAGGAGATGCACACCAGCGCGGTGTGGTGGCAGCTTCCGCAGCGCGTTCTGGAGGACGCCTTCGGCATGCGCCACGAGGCGCTGGACGGCTTCCTGGGCGCGGCGCACGCGTTGCACCTGGTGGCGCAGGTGGCGGTGATGGCGGAGTCGCGCGACCTGCTGAAGGCGGTCGGCAGCGGCGACGGCGCCTGGTTCGCCGGCCGCGACGCGCGCGGGCGCGGCCAGCTTCGCGGCCCGGAGGACGAAGCGCTGCCGGCCGGTTTCGACCACGGTGCGGGTGAAGGCGGCGTCCCGGTGCCCGGCGCCGCGGGCGCGTCGCTGCTGGCGGCGCCGGGCCGCTTCACGCCCACGCTCTACCTCTATGACAACTACCCCGGTGGGGTCGGCCTGTCCTCGCCGCTGTACGAGCGCCGCGACGAACTGGTGGCGCAGGCGCGCGCGGTGGTGGCCGGCTGCGACTGCCAGGCCGGCTGCCCGGCCTGCGTGGGGCCGATCCTGGAAGCCGACGAAGGCGCGACGGCCACGCCGCGCGCGCTGGCCCTGCGCGTGCTCGACCTGCTGGCCGCGGCATGAGCGCGCTGGCGAAGAAGCTGGTCGGCCTGCGGCGGCAGGCGGGTGCCGCCGGCATGGGCGGCGATGCCGGACGCGCCAGCGCGCCGATGGCGCCGGCGCATTCCGACGGTGATGGCGGCCGGGCCCCGCCGGCGGTGCACGAACCGGCCGCGGCGTACCGGGCACGCAGCGCGACGAGCGACGCTCCCCCGGGTTCGCGGGAAGCCACCATCGCCCAGCTCCGCACCCTGCTGAAGATCCGAACGCCCGCGCGTGCCGCGGCGCCGCGCAGCATCGATCGCGCGCTGCCGGGCGAGGAGATCGCGCCCGGCCTGCGCCTGTACGAACAGTGGACTCCGTGGCCGGCCGGCGAGGATACGCTGCCGCTCCACGGCGTCGGCCAGGACGTGGTTCCCCGTCGCCACGTGCTTGCCTTCGACACCGAAACCACCGGGCTCGCCGGCGGCACCGGCACCCGCGCCTTCATGATCGGCGCCGCCGACTGGCGCGATGGCGGCCTGCGCATCCGCCAGCTCTGCATCACGACGCTGGCGGCGGAGGAGGCGATGCTCGCGACCTTCGCCGGCTGGCTGGCGCCGGAGACGGTGCTGCTGAGCTACAACGGCAAGAGCTACGACCGCCCGCTGCTGTCGACTCGCTACCGCCTGGCGCGCATGGCCGACCCGCTCCCGGAGCTCCGCCACGTCGACCTGCTGCACCCGGTGCGTCGCCGCTACCGCGGCGTCTGGGCGAACTGCCGCCTGGCCACCGTCGAGCGCGAGCTGCTCGGCGTGCTGCGCGAGGACGACCTGCCGGGATCGGAGGCCCCCGGCGCCTGGCTGGCCTACCTGCGCGGCGGCAGCGCCGCCAAGCTGCGCCGCGTCGGCCTGCACAACGCCCAGGACCTGCGCAGCCTGTGCGGGCTGCTGGAGGCGCTGCAGGACCGCGAGGCGGCCGTCGAGACGCGGCTCTCACCCGCCGGATGATTCCATCGTGGCTTCCCCCCACGCAGGACACGACGATGACCGACCCCCGCGAGCTCGAAGAGAAGTTCTGGAAGGCCCTGGAAGGCGACCGCACCATGCTGCTCGGCCTGGACGGCCAGGAAGACGGCCACGCCCGCCCGATGACCGCCCTGTGCGAGGAGCGCCGCTCGCCGATCTGGTTCTTCACCTCGTCCGACAACGCGCTGGTGAAGCAGCTGGGCGAGGGCAGTGGCCGCGCGATCGCCGGCTTCGCCTCCAAGGGCCACGACCTGTTCGCCAGCGTCCGCGGCACCCTGCGCGTCGATACCGACCGCGCCGTGGTCGAGCGCCTCTGGAATCCCTTCATCGCCGCCTGGTTCGAGGGCAAGGACGATCCGAAGATCCGGCTGCTGCGCCTGGATGCCGAGGACGCCGAAGTCTGGATCGACGCCAACAGCATGCTGGCCGGGGTCAAGATGCTGCTTGGCGTGGATCCGAAGAAGGACTATCGCGACAAGGTCGGCGAAGTCGACCTGCGCTGAGCGCGGAACGCGATGCCGGCCGACGACCTGGTGGTGGCGACGCCGGAGGGCCTGTACTGCCCCGCCGGCGACTTCCACATCGATCCCTGGCGGCCGGTACCGCGCGCGGTGATCACCCACGGCCACGGCGACCACGCGCGCCCGGGCATGGGCTGCTACCACGTGGTCGCCGAGGGGCTGCCGATCCTGCGCTGGCGCCTCGGCGACCAGGACTATCGCGTGCACGCCGCCGGCGAGCGCTTCCGCATTGGCGGCGCCACGCTGTCCTTCCATCCGGCCGGGCACGTGCTGGGTTCCAGCCAGGTGCGGATCGAGGCCGGCGGCGAGGTCTGGGTGGCCTCGGGCGACTACAAGCGCGACCCGGATCCCACCTGCGCTCCGTTCGAGGTCGTGCCCTGCGACGTGTTCATCACCGAGTGCACGTTCGGCCTGCCGGTCTACCGCTGGCCGCCGGCGTCGGAAGTGGCGCGCGACATCGTGGACTGGCGCGACGAGTGCGCGGAGAACGGCGAGGCCGCGATCCTCTACTGCTATGCGCTGGGCAAGGCGCAGCGGGTGCTGGCGGAGCTGGCTGCGCACACCGACCGCCCCGTCTTCGTGCACGGCGCGATCGATGCCGGCGTGCAGGTGTACCGGGAGTCCGGAATCGCCATGCTGGACACGCGCCGCGTGGCCGACGAGGCGCGCGCCGCGGACTTCGCCGGCGAGCTGGTGATCGCCCCGCCGTCGGCGGCGGGCAGCCCGTGGATCCGGCGCTTCCGCCGCGCCCAGCAGGGCTTCGCCTCGGGCTGGATGCGCATCCGCGGCAACCGCCGGCGCCGCAACTACGACCGCGGCTTCGTCGTCTCCGACCACGCCGACTGGCCGGCCCTGCTGCGCACCGTGCACGGGACCGGGGCCACCCGCGTCATCGCCACCCACGGCGATACCGACGCGCTGGTGCGGGTGCTCAACGAGCGCGGCATCGCGACCGGCACCTTCGCCACCGGCTACGGCGAGGACGATTGATGCAGCGCTTCGCCGCCCTCTTCGAGCGGCTCGACCGCAGCACCGGCACGCTCGACAAGCGCCGCGCGCTGGTCGACTACTTCCGCGACGCGCCCGCGCGCGATGCTGCCTGGGCCCTGTGGCTCCTGGCCGGCGGGAAGATCGGCGGCGCGCGCGCGAAGATCGCCACCACCGGCGAACTGCGCACGTGGGCAGGCGAAGAGACCGGGACGCCGGACTGGCTGGTCGAAGCCTGCCACCACCAGGTCGGCGACCTGGCGGAGACCCTGGCGCTGCTGCTGGACGATCCGCCCGGGACGCCGGCCGGCGGACGCGTCGGGCTCGCCGACTGGATCGAGCTGCGCCTCGCGCCGGTGGCCAATGCGGAGCCAGGGGCACGGCGCGAGGTGGTGGTGGGGGCCTGGCGCAGCCTCGCGTTCCGGGAGCGGCTGGTTTTCAACAAACTGCTGACCGGCGCGCTGCGCGTCGGCGTGTCGCAGGGACTGGTGCAGCAGGCGCTGGCCGAGCTGTCGGGCGTGGACATCGCGCGCATCGCGCAGCGCATGCTGGGGCGATGGAGCCCGAGCGCGGCCTTCCTCGAGGGCCTGCTGTCGCCGGAGGCGCAGCCGGGCGACGCCGCGCTGCCGTATCCGTTCTTCCTGGCGTCGCCGCTGGAGGACGGGCCCGGCGCGCTCGGTGCGATCGACGACTGGCTGCTGGAATGGAAGTGGGACGGCATCCGGCTGCAGCTGATCCGGCGCGACGGCGCGGTGGCGCTGTGGTCGCGCGGTGAGGAGCGCATGGACGGCCGCTTCCCCGAGATCGAAGCCGCCGCCGTGCTGCTCGCGCGCGACTGCGTGATCGACGGCGAACTGCTGGCCTGGCAGCCGGACGCGGCGGAGCCGATGCCCTTCGGCGCGCTGCAGACGCGCATCCAGCGCCTCAGGCCGGGGCCCCGGTCGCTGTCCGCCGCGCCCGCCCGCGTGCTCGCTTACGACCTGCTGGAGCTGGAGGGCGAGGACCTGCGCGCGCGCCCGCTGCGCGAACGCAGGGCGCTGCTGGCGGAGCTGCTGGCGGCGCAGGCCGGGACCGGAGCCCCTGCGGATCCCGCGCCGGCCGCGGACGCCGCCGCGGAGGCGGGCGTGCGCGTCGGCGCCGGCCGCATCGCGCTGTCCCCGCGCGTCGACGCGGCCGACTGGGAGCAGGCCGCCGCGCTCCGCGAGCGGTCGCGCGCCTTCGGGGTCGAGGGACTGATGCTGAAGCGCCTCGACTCCCCCTACCGCCATGGCCGCCGGCGCGGCGACTGGTGGAAGTGGAAGGTGGATCCCCTGTCCATCGACGCGGTCCTGGTGTACGCCCAGTCGGGCAGCGGCCGTCGCAGCACGCTGTTCACCGACTACACCTTCGGGCTCTGGGACGGCGATGCGCTGGTGCCGGTGGCCAAGGCCTATTCCGGACTCGACGACCGCGAGATCCTGCGCCTGGACCGCTGGATCCGCGCGCACACGCTGGAACGCTTCGGTCCCGTGCGTTCGGTGGAGCCGGTGCACGTGTTCGAAATCGGCTTCGAGGGCGTCAACCGCTCGAGCCGCCACAAGTCCGGCGTCGCCGTGCGCTTCCCGCGGATCCTGCGCTGGCGGGAGGACAAGCCGGCCGCCGAGGCCGACCGGATCGACGCGCTGCGGGCGCTGGCGAGGTGAAGGCGGCGCGCACGCGCGCGGAGGCGCCGCTGGCGGCCTGGTTCCGGGCGAAGGGCTGGCGCCCGGCCCCGTTCCAGCGCGAGGCATGGCGCCGCTACCCGCGCGGCGAGGCCGGCCTGATGGTCACGCCGACCGGGAGCGGCAGGACCTTCGCCGCCGCGAGAGG
>JAAZHF010000276.1 GCA_012510865.1 Gammaproteobacteria bacterium | reverse complement strand
GTTCTGGGGCGCGGCGGCGATGCTGGCCTCGGGCCTGATCGGCAGGCTGTTCGACCTGCCGGCCTGAGCGCGGCGCCGGCGTCAGTCGGGCGGGATCTCCAGCCAGCCGCAGATCACCTCGCGCGCCTGGTCGACGCCCAGCTTCGATTCGCCGGAGAATGCCTGTACGCCGACGGTGTCGCCGTAGGCGCCGGCCAGGTCCCGGCGCACGGCCTGCACCGCGTTGGCGGCGGCGCCGCGCGACAGCTTGTCGGCCTTGGTCAGCAGCGCGTGCGCCGGAAGCCCGCGGGTCACGGCATAGCCGAGCATGTGCCGGTCGTAGTCCTTCAGCGGGTGGCGGATGTCCATCACCACCACCAGCCCGCGCAGGGCGAGGCGGGTGCGGAAATAGGCGTCGAGGAAGGCCTGCCAGTGCTCGCGCAGGTCGTGCGGGACCTTGGCATAGCCATAGCCCGGCAGGTCGACCAGGTAGCGGTCGGGGTGCTGGGGCAGCCCGAAATACACCAGCTGCTGGGTCCGGCCGGGCGTCTTCGACACCCGCGCCAGCGCGTTCTGCTGGCACAGGGCGTTGAGGGCGCTGGACTTGCCGGCGTTCGAGCGACCGGCGAAGGCCACTTCGAAGCCGCCGTCGGGCGGCAGCTGGCGTGGGGTGTGCGCCGCCAGCAGGTACTGGGCGCGGGCAAGGGGATTGGCCATGGGACACAGGATCGCACGGGACCGCCCCGGGCGGGTTTGACCGTCCCGAGCCGGCAGCCGGATAATGACGGGCCTTGCGACCGTGCCCTGACCGGCCGGTGCCCAGTTCCCGGAGCCAAGCCAGATGCGCCACGCCCGCCGCTACCTCCTTGCCGGATTCGCCGCCCTGGCGGTCGGAGCCTTCGCCTTCGCACAGACCAGCGTCGCCCCGCTGGAAGAGGCCGAACCCGTCGAGACCCTGCCGCTGGAGGCCGTGAACGCGATGGCCGAGCTGCAGAAGACGGCCCCCGGCAACGCCCAGAACGGCGCCACGCTGGCCGCGACCTGCGCCGCCTGCCACGGCGTCGAAGGCAAGAGCACGATCCCGGAGATGTATCCCAACCTCGGCGGCCAGAGCGAGAAGTACATGGCCCGCCAGCTTGCGCTGTTCAAGAGCGGCGAGCGCCAGAACCCGATCATGCAGCCCTTCGCCGCGATGCTTTCGGCGCAGGACATGCGCGACGTCGGCGCCCACTACGCGCTGCAGCCGGCCTCGGCCGGCATCGCCGACGACACCGTGGTGGCCGAAGGCCCGTACCAGGGCATGAAGTTCTACGAGATCGGCCAGCAGCTGTTCCGCAGCGGCGACTTCGAGCGCGGCATCCCGGCCTGCATGGCCTGCCACGGCCCGACCGGCGCCGGGAACCCGGGCCCCGCCTACCCGCACGTGGGCGGCCAGCAGTCCTGGTACACCGCCCGCCGCCTCGAGGAGTACCGCGCCGGCACGACCTCCGAGGACGACCGCGCCATGTTCGACATCATGGCCGCGATCGCCAGCGAGCTGAGCGACGAGGAGATCAGCGCCCTGGCCAGCTACATGCAGGGCCTGCACGCGCGCCCCGACGCCGCGACCGTCGCCGCGATGGCGAAGCTGCCGGCCCCTGCGGCGCCGGCCCCCGCCGCAGCCCCGCCCGCCGACGCCGGCTCCGAAGCCGCCGAACCCGCGGCCGGCGACGCGCCCGCCGCAGACGCCGCGCCCGCCGCCGACGGCGCACCGGCCGCGGATGACGGCGCCGGCGGCGCCAGCCTCCAGGCCCCGTGACCGTCCTCCGGCCCGCGCGGGTCGGCGGCGTCCGCAATGCGTGAACCGCAGCGCCGGCCAGGCCACTGTGCCGGCGCTTCCGTTTCCACGAAGGCCCGAAACCGATGTCCGTCCGCCTGATCCCCGTCCTGCTCGCGCTCGCCCTCGCGCTCTGGCCCGGCCATGGCCGCGCCGACGACGGCCTGGTCGAGGGCCGCGACTTCGCCCCCGTTCCCGGCGGCCAGGTGCTGCAGGCCGAACCGGGCAAGGTCGAAGTGGTCGAGGTGTTCGCGTACTGGTGCGGCGTGTGCAACCAGTTCCAGCCGCAGCTGGCCGCCTGGGCCAGGCGCCAGCCCGCCGACGTCGCCTTCCGCTACCTGCCGGCGGCGTTCACGCGCGACGACGTGCATGCCCGCGCATACTTCGCGGCGGAGTCGCTTGGCGCACTGGACCGGACGCACGAGGCCACCTATCGCGCGATGCACGTCGAGCAGGCCCTGGCCGGCCGCGGCGCCTCGCGCGACCAGTACGCGGCGGTGTACGCCGGGCTGGGCATCGACCGCGGCCGGTTCGCGGTGGCGCTGGCGTCGCCGGCGGTGGATGCGCGCATGGAAGCGGCGCGCGCGTTCATCGTCGCCAACGGCGTCGAGGCGACGCCGACGATCATCGTCAACGGCCGCTACCGCGTGCTCGGGCGCAGCCTGGGCGACATGCTCCGCATCACCGACCTGCTGGTCGCGCGCGAGCGCGCCGCGGCCGGCCCTTGAACCCCGCGTTTCCGCACACATCCAGAGTCCATGCCATGACCAAGCGCCTGCTGATCACCACCCTGCTCCTGAGCGCGCTGCTTGCCGCCTGCGGCGGCGAGGCGCCGGCCGACCAGGCCGCCACCCCCGACCCCGCGGTCGCGGCCGGCACCGCGGCGCCCGCGGACGCCGGCGCCATGATCGCCGACGAGCCGCCGATGGATCCCGACGCCGCCGCCCAGGACGCGACTCCGGCCGGTCCCGCGACCGAAGGCGAAGGCGAGGCCGAGGCCGCCGCCGCGACGGCGCCCGCGCCGGCCGCCCCGGCCCCCCAGGGCCCGGCGCTGGTGCGCGGCGTGGACTACGTCGAGATCCCGGGCGGCCAGCCGTACGCGCCGCTGGACGGCAAGATCGAGGTGGTGGAGGTGTTCGCCTATTCCTGCGGCCACTGCGCGGCCTTCGACCCGCTGGTCGGTGCGTGGAAGAAGCGCCTGCCGGCCGACGTCCGCTTCACCATGCTGCCGGCCGTGTTCTACGAGCAGGACAACTTCCCCAAGGCCTACTTCGCCGCCGAAGCGCTGGGCGTGGTCGACCGCGTGCACTCGCCGCTGTTCAACGCCATGCACATCGAGCGCAGCCTGCGCCCGAACGCCAGCGCCGCCGACATCATCGCCTTCATGGCCAAACACGGCGTGGACGCCAACCAGATGCGCGGCACCATCGACAGCTTCGCGGTCAAGGCCAACATCGCCCGCACCAAGCAGTTCATCGTCCGCAGCGGCATCGACTCCACGCCGACCATGGTCGTCAACGGCAAGTACCGCGTCCGCGGCCGCAGCCTCGAGGACGTGCTGCGCATCACCGACGCCCTGGTCGCGCAGGAGCGCGCGGCGGCGGCCCCGACCGGTGGCACCGACTGAGGCCCGCCCGGTGGCGCAGGCCGCGGACCCCGCTCCTGCGCCCGGACCCGCGGCCGGCGCCGACGCCCGGCCGCAGCGGCTGAAGCTGCTCAGCGCCAACATCCAGGCCGGCTCGAGCACCCGCCGCTACAGCGACTACGCCACCCGCAGCTGGTCGCACGTGCTGCCCGCGGGCAACAAGCTCGGCATGCTCGACGCGATCGCCCGGCTGGCCGGCCGCCACGACATCGTCGGCCTGCAGGAAGCCGACCCCGGCAGCTGGCGCTCGGGCTTCACGAACCAGACCCACTACCTGGCCGAGCGCGGCGGCTTCGACTACTGGACCCACCAGCCCAACCGCCGCGTGGGCCAGTTCGCGTCCAGCGCGAACGGCCTGCTGAGCAAATTCGAGCCGCTGGACGTGGCGATCCATTCCCTGCCCGGCCGCATCTCCGGCCGCGGCGTGCTCATGGCGCGCTTCGGCGAGGGCGAGGACGGCCTCACGATCGCCGTGGCGCACCTGTCGCTGGGCGCCCAGTCGCGCGCCGCGCAGCTGTCCTTCATCGCCGAACTGCTGGCCGACAGCCCGCACGCCGTGCTGATGGGCGACTTCAACTGCACCGTCGACCGCCCCGAGATGGCCACCCTGTTCCGGCAGACCCGCCTGCAGCCGCCGGCCTGCCTGGTGCACACCTTCCCGAGCTGGAAGCCGCAGCGCGCGATCGACCACATCCTGGTGAGCGACGCGCTCGCGTGCCGCGACATGCAGGCCTTCCCGGCGGCGTTCTCCGACCACCTGGCGCTGTCGGTCGAACTGGACGTTCCGCAGGCGGCGCTGAAGCGCTGAGGCAAAACGCGGGCCCCCGGACGGCCGGCGCGCGGCGTCCTGCCCATCATCACCGCTGCCGGTCTGCGCCGCTGCTGTCGGGTCTGTCCGGTGCATACCGGCGAAAATGGGGCGGTAAAGGTTACCGCCCTTTTTTTGGGGGTTTTTCTGCTACTTTTGGCCTTACCGCCCCATTTTTGGGGTCTACTTGGTGTTAGGC
>JAAZHF010000275.1 GCA_012510865.1 Gammaproteobacteria bacterium | reverse complement strand
TACGGCGGCGGCGGCAAGGGCATGCGCATCGTGCGCTCGGCCGACGACTTCCTGCCGGCGCTGGAAAGCTGCCAGCGCGAGGCCCGCAACGCCTTCGGCCGCGACCGGGTGCTGCTGGAGCGCTACATCGAGTCGCCGCGGCACATCGAGATCCAGGTCTTCGCCGACGCCCACGGCGACACCATCCACCTCGGCGAGCGCGAGTGCTCGGCGCAGCGTCGCTACCAGAAGGTACTGGAGGAGGCGCCCTCGCCCTTCCTGCCGCCGGAGCTGCGCGCGCGCATGGGCGCGGCGGCGGTGCTGGCGGCGCGCTCGATCGGCTACCAGAACGCGGGCACGGTCGAGTTCATCGTGGCGCCGTCGGGCGAGTTCTTCTTCATGGAGATCAACACCCGCCTGCAGGTCGAGCATCCGGTGACCGAGATGGTGACCGGTCTGGACCTGGTCGAGTGGCAGCTCCGCATCGCCGCGGGCGAGCCGCTGCCGCTGGCGCAGGACGCGGTGCCTCGGCGCGGCCATGCGATCGAGGTGCGCCTGTACGCGGAGGATCCCGACGCCGGCTTCCTGCCCGGTTCGGGTCGCCTGCAGCGCCTGCGCCTGCCGCGCGACGCCCAGGGCGTGCGCGTGGATTCGGGCGTGGTCGAGGGCGACGTGGTCACGATCTTCTACGACCCGATGATCGCCAAGCTGATCGTCCACGCGGACGACCGCGAGGGCGCGCTGGCGCGGCTGCGCGCAGCGCTGGCGGCCTGCATCGTCGAGGGGCCGAAGTCGAACATCGCCTTCCTCGAGCGCCTGGTCCGGCACCCCGCCGTGGTCGAGGGCCGCATCGACACCGGCTACCTCGACCGCCACCTGGACGAGTTCACCGGCGACGGCGGCTCCGCCGAGGGCGACAGCGCCAGGGCGCGCGCCGCCGCCGCGGTGGCGATGCTGCTCGGCGCCGAGGCCGAGGCGCGCTGCGCGGCCGCCGGCAGCGGGGACCCGGGCTCGCCCTGGGCGATCGCCGACGGCTGGCGGCTGGGCCATGCCGGACTGCGCCGGGTGGTGCTCGGCGAGGGCGAGGCGCGCCACGTCGCGATCGCCCACGGCGCCGGCGGCGACTACGTGATCGAGTTCGACGACGGCGGGGCTCCGCTGCGCGTCGAAGGCGCCGCGGTGGCCTCGGGCGCCCTGCAAGCGCGTTTCAACGACAGGGGCCTGCGTTTCCCGATCGACTCCGATGGCGCGGCCGTGCTCGTCCACGACGGCACGCGGCGCTGGCGCTTCGAGCGGATCGCCGCCTACGAGCCCGCGCCCGCCGACGCCGCCGCGGGCGGCAGCCGGGTTGCGGCGCCGATGCCGGGGCGTATCGTGGTCACCAGGGTGCAGGCGGGCGACCGCGTCAGCGAGGGGCAGGAACTTCTGGTCATGGAAGCAATGAAGATGGAACTTGCGCTGAAGGCGCCGCGCGACGGCGTGGTCGCCGGGCTGCTGGCCCGCGAGGGCGACTTCGTCGAGGCCGACGCCGTGCTGGTCACGCTGGAGGACTGAGGTGGGCGTTGCCGGGCAGGTCCGGATCGTCGAGGTGGGGCCTCGCGATGGCCTCCAGAACGAATCCGCGATCGTGCCCACCGCGACCAAGGTCGAGCTCGTGGACAGGCTCTCGGCGACGGGCCTGCAGGCGATCGAGGCGACCAGCTTCGTCAGCCCGAAGTGGGTCCCGCAGCTCGCCGACGCGGCCGAGGTCTATGCCGGCATCGCGCGCCGCCCCGGCGTGCGCTACCCGGTGCTGGTGCCGAACCTGCAGGGCTATGAACGGGCCCGCGCCGCGGGCGTCGACGAGGTCGCCGTGTTCACCGCCGCTTCGGACGCGTTCAACCGCCGCAACACCAATGCGGGCATCGAGGAATCACTGCAGCGCTTCGCGCCGGTGTTCGAGCGCGCGCAGGCCGACGGCGTGCGCGTGCGCGGCTACGTCTCCACCGTGCTCGGCTGCCCCTACCAGGGCGAGGTGCCGCTCGCCGAGGTGGTGCGGGTCGCGCGCGCGCTGCACGCGATGGGCTGCTACGAAGTCTCGCTGGGCGACACCATCGGCGTCGGCACGCCGGGCGCGGCGCGCGCGATGCTGCGCGCCGTGGCCGCCGAGGTGCCCCTGTCGGCCCTGGCGGTGCACTTCCACGACACCTACGGCCAGGCGCTCGCCAACGTGCTCGCCTGCCTGGAGGACGGCGTGGCCGTCGTCGACGCCGCGGTGTCGGGCACCGGGGGCTGCCCCTACGCCCGCGGCGCCAGCGGCAACCTCGCCACCGAGGACCTCGTGTACATGCTGCACGGCATGGGCATCGCCACCGGCGTCGACCTCGATGCCCTGGTGGAGACCGGGAACTGGCTCGCCGGCGTCCTCGGCCGGGACACCGGCAGCAAGGTCGCGCGGGCGTGGACGGCACGCTGACCGCGCCCGCGGCGCCATCGCCCGCGCAGGCGCCGGGCACGGCCGACGGCGGCGAGGTGCTGGCGAGGCTCGATGCCGCGGTCCTCGACGACTCGCTGCCGGAGGCGACGCGCAGCCTCCTGCGCGCCGCGGCCGACGCGCTGCGCGCGGCCAGCGCCGATGCCCAGAGCGCGCAGATGCGCTACCACGCGCTGTTCCACGCCGTGCCGGACCCGGTCAGCGTGATCGCCGCCGACGGCACCGTGCTGGACCTCAACAAGGCCGGGATGGAGGCCTACCGGCGCCCGCGCCACGAAGTGGTCGGCCAGCCGATCCACGTGCTCAACCCCGACCTGCCCGAGGACCACATGGTGCCGGTGCTGGAGGCGATCGACCGCGGCGAGACCTACGTGGTCGAGGTCAGCAACATGCGCGCCGACGGCACCCGCTTCCCGGTCGAGGTGCACTCCGCGGGCTTCGACCATGAGGGACAGCGCGCCGTGGTCGCGGTCGCACGCGACCTCAGCCGGCGCAGCGAGGCCGAGGCCCGCTACCGCGACCTGATGGACGTGATCGACAAGGGCGTGGTGATCCAGGCCGCCGACGGCTCGCTGATCCACGCCAACACCGCGGCGATGCGCATGCTCGGTGCCAACCAGGGCGACCGCATCCCCCGCGACGGCACGCTGCCCGAATACTGGATGCTGCTGCGCGAGGACGGCAGCGAGATGCCGCTGTCCGAGTTCCCGGCGATGCGCGCGCTGCGCGAGGGCCGGCTCGTGGGCAGCACCCTGCTCGGCCTGTACCACCGGATGCGCAGGCGGCTGGTCTGGCTGTCGGTGACCTCCATCCCGCACTACCCGGCGGGCAGCAACAGTCCCGACCAGGTGCTGTCGCTGTTCTCGGACGTGACCGCGCTCAAGCGCGACAGCGCCCTGTTCGACCGCGTGCAGTCGCTGGCGAGCATCGGCGGCTGGGAATGGGACCGCGCCAGCGGCCGCCTCTACCTGACCGTCGAGGCCGCGCGCATCCTCGACCAGGCGGACCGCCCGGGCCAGCTCGAGACCCTGCTCGACCGGCTGCTTCCCGGCGACGCCAAGCGCCTGCACAGGGCGCTCGACGAAGCCACCGACGGCACCGGCTTCGACCTGGACCTGCAGGGCACGCGGCGCGACGGCGAGGCCTTCTGGGTGCGCGTGATCGGCGAGAGCGGGAGCGGCGTCGCCGGCACCGCGCGCGTCACCGGCACGCTGCAGGACATCACGGTCAGCAAGCACGGCGAGCAGAACCTGCGCGTGCTCGCGCGCAGCGACCCGCTCACCGGCCTGCTCAACCGCGACGCGATGCTGGCCGAGATCGCCGGCCGGCTCGGCGAGGGGCGCGCGATCGCGGTGCTCTACATTGACCTGGACCGCTTCAAGCTGGTCAACGACGTGCTCGGCCACGCCGCCGGCGACTCACTGCTGACAGCGGCCGCGGGCCGCCTGCGCCGGGCGGTCGGCGACGAAGGCCTGATCGCGCGCTTCGGCGGCGACGAGTTCCTGGTCGCCTGCGACTGCGGCGACGACGCGCAGCGCCCCGAGCGCATCGCCGACGGCATCCTGGCCGCGTTCTCGGTCGGCTTCGGCTTCGACAAGGACGAGTTCGCCGTCACCGCCAGCATCGGGCTCGCGCGCTCGCCGCAGGACGGCAGCGACACCCAGTCGCTGATCCAGCACGCCGACGCCGCGATGTACGAGAGCAAGCGCAGGACGCGCAACGGCCGCCTGTCCTACACGCCGGCGCTGGCGCAGTCGCAGCGCGAGCGGCTGCAGTTCGAGACCCAGCTGCGCCACGCGGCGGACAACGACGAGTTCCACCTGGTCTACCAGCCGCAGGTCGAGCTCGGCAGCGGGCGCATCGTCGGCGCGGAGGCGCTGATCCGCTGGCGCAACCAGCGCCTGGGCGAGATGCGCCCCGACCACTTCATCGCCCAGGCCGAGGGCACGGGCGACATCGTCCGCATCGGCGACTGGGTGCTGCGCGAAGCCTGCCGCCAGGCCGCCGCCTGGCGCGACGACGGCCTCGGCATCGTGCGGGTCGCGGTCAACGTCTCCTATCGCCAGCTGCTCGGCAGCGACCTGACGGCGTCGGTGCGCGACCTGCTGCGCGAGTACGACCTGCCCGGCCAGGCGCTGGAGCTTGAGTTCACCGAGCGGGTGCTGATCGAGGACGCGCCGGAGACGCAGGGCAACTTCGAGGCCCTGCGCGCGCTCGGCGTGAGCCTCGCGATCGATGACTTCGGCGAGGGCTACAGCGCGCTCAACTACCTGCGCCGGCTGCCGATCCAGGGGCTGAAGCTGAGCCAGCTGTTCGTGGCCGGGGTGCCGGGCAACGATTCCGACGTCGCCGTGTGCAAGGCGGTCGCCGGCATCGCGCGCAGCCTGGGCCTGGGGCTGGTGGCCGAGGGCATCGAGAACACGGCCCAGCACGCCTACCTGCTCGAGCTGGGCGTGCCGGTCGGCCAGGGCTTCCTGTTCGCGCCGGGGATGCCCGCCGACGAGCTGGCGATGCGCGTGCGCCAGGGATGGACTCCGCCCGGCGATTGAGCCGCTCCGGGACCCGGATCCACCGCCGCGGGCGGACGCGGCGTTCACATTCCGCGCGGGATGCTTTTTCATGTCCGCGCCCGCGGGTCGTCCGCGCGGCGGCAGCCGCGCTTGCCGTCTGTGTATCGCTCTCGGGCTGCCTCAGCGCCCGCATGTACGTCGACCCGGCGCTGCCGGTGGTCGGGAGCGAGGACTTCCGTGCACCGGCCGAGCCGCAGTCGGCGAACATGCTGTTCGAATTCCGGACCAAGGGCAACGCCAATGCGCGCGCCACCCAGGAAACGCGCCTGATCGCGCTCGAGGCCGTGCGCACCTCGGGGCTCTTCGACGATGTCGTCCATGGCGGTGCCAAGGCCGCCGACGGCCAGCTCGCGATCGTCATCGACAACGTGCCGGTGACCGACAACGCGGTCGCCAAGGGAGTGGGCACGGGGCTGACCATGGGCCTCGTCGGCTCGATGGTCACCGACGGCTACCTGTGCACGGCCACCTGGACGCACGACGGCGTCACCCGCGAGGCCACGGTCGAGCATGCCCTGCACACCACCATCGGCAACCACGGCGGTCCCGAGGGGCTGCAGCCGGTGCCGGTGCAGCAGGCGGTCGAAACCGTCGTCAGCCAGCTCGTGCTCAACGCCCTCAAGCGGCTCGAGGACGACGGCGCCTTCGGGGCGCCCTGAGCATGGCCTGGCTGCGGCTTGCCATGGCCGCGCTCGTCGCGGCCTCGCTCGGCGCCTGCGTCTCGATGCCGGCGCCGATGTACCAGCCATCGGTGGGCAGCAGCCAGGCGCTGCTCGCCTCCGCCGGCACGTCGATCGAGGTCGGCGGCTTCAGCGCGGCCCACGGCGTGGAGAACACGGCGCTCGGGGTCCGCGGGTCCCGGCTGGAACCTGGCAGCGACGGAACGTATGCCGGCTACCTGCGCGACGCACTGGCCACCGAGCTCAAGGCGGCGGGACGCGACGGCGAGGTGGTGTACGACCGCACGCTGCGGGTCGACCACGAGTGGGACTCCTCGTTCCTCGGCGCGATCGCGATCCCGACCGCCTTCGACAACTACGCGGCCGCGGTGCAGAAGCTGCTGCAGGCGCTGTTCACCGACCCCGGGTTCGTCGCGGCGACCGCGCCACGGCCCGGCTGAGCCGCGGGCACCGCGGTACCGGAGGGGCGGCATGATCGCTTAAAATGCCGCCCTTTCCGCACCAGGTGCCCCCATGC
>JAAZHF010000274.1 GCA_012510865.1 Gammaproteobacteria bacterium | reverse complement strand
CGACTGCAGCACCTGCGCCGAGAAGCGCCCGGCCACGCCCCCCCGCACGTCGCCCTGCATGGTGATGCAGGCCGGCACCCCGGCCTGGATGAAGGCCTCCGCGAAACCGAACGATGCACCGCGGTCCTGCGTGCGGCAGGCGTTGAGCAGCACCAGGGACGGCACCCAGCCGGCGCCCCTCATGTCCAGCGCGAGCCTGGCCGGGCCCCAGTTCCAGCTGTCGGGCTCGTTCTGGAAGCGCAGCACCGGTCCGCCGCTGATCGCATCCTGGTCGCAGTGGCCGATGAACACGAACACGTGCGGGCGCAGCTCGCGCAGGGTGCGGAACAATGCGTCGGGCGTCGGGCGCCTCAGCACCTCGCGGTCGATGCTGTGGCCCATCGCGTGCAGGGTGCGCTCGATGGCGAAGACCTCCTCTTCGGCCAGGATGTCGTCGCGATCGGCGGGGGCGTCGTTGTCGTTGGGAGCGGCCGCCCCCACCACCACCAACACCCGCATCGGCCATTCGACCGGCGGCGGCCTGCCCGCGGCGTGCAGGCGCACGCAGGGCGTCTGGACATCGAGGAAGTCGGGCAGGTGCGACGAGCGCATCAGCTCCCAGGGAAGGTCGCGCAGCTCGTTCGCGCGGACATCCAGCACCAGCCGGAAGTCCTGCCCGGCGTGGCGCAGGGCCTCGATCGCATCGCGGACCTTTGGCGGAAGCGCCCAGGCGCCGAGCTGGCGCGCGACCGCGTCCAGGTCCGGGACCGGCCGCTGCGCTAACCGGCCACGGATCGCGGCCGGGTCCATGGCCACGGGCTCGCCTGCCGCAGGGGGAACCGGCGAACGGTCCTGGACCTCCAGCCCGCCGGCGTCGGTGAGCGTCACCGGCCAGGCGCCGCTGGCTGCTTCATCGATCCGCAGGACGAGGGTCTTCATGCACGGCCCTGGACAAGTCCGGTTCCCCCCGGGCAGGACAACGTCGGCGCCGCACGCGCTCGGCCAAAAAAAAGGGCCGGCAGTGCCGGCCCCAAGAGGACTCACTCGTGTCGCGGGTCAGAAGTCGAAGCGCACCTGGATCTGGGCCAGGTCGACGTCGACGTCGTCCATCTCGAAGCGGCTGTACTCGCCGCGCAGCGCGAAGGCGTCGTTGAAGCGGTACTGCAGGCCCAGGCCGTAGGTCGGGTCGGTGCCGTCGGTGCTGGCGCGGCCCACCTCCGGCGCGCGGACGTCGGCGTCCCAGCTGTGGAAGCCGGCCTTGGCGTAGGCCGAGAAGTTGTCGGTGAAGGGCAGCGTGCCGACCGCGGTCAGCGACAGGGTGTCGGCCTCGAGCTTACTGACGCCGCCGGTGAGCTTGACGTCGCCGAAGTCGGTCCACGCCGCTTCCAGGCCGAAGTAGTCGTTGAACTGGTAGCCGCCGAACACCTGGTAGCCGGTGTCCTCGTCGTCGGCGAAGTACTCGTCGACCATCGACTGGCCCACGCCCGCGCCGGCGTAGAAGCCGACCGGCTCCGCGGCCTGGGCGTTGAGGGACAGGGCGCCCAGCGCCAGGGCAAGGACGGATGCGGCGGTGAGAGGGGTCTTGCTCATGTGTGGAACTCCTTGGATCTCTCGCGAGGATTTCGCTCATGCAAGAGATGGAGCCGACACCAATGGATCAAACCACGCATTTCATCACCATCCGTTCCATTCATGGAACGAACTTCGGGGCGAGCTGCCCGCCGCCGGTGTCTTCCTGCGCTCGGTATGATTGCCGGTCCCACACCGGACGCAGGCGCAATGGCCAAGGGTAATCCGCTCCAGCAGCAGCTCCTCAAGGCCGGCCTGGTCAAGAAGTCCAGGGTGGCCGAGGTGGCGCGCCAGCAGCAGAAGGCGCGCGACGGCAAGGCGCCGCCGACCGACCGCGACATCCAGCTGGAGGCCGAGCGCGCGCGCCTGGAGAAGGTCGAGCGTGACCGCGCGCTCGAGGCCGAGCGCCGCACCCGCGCCCGCGCCGCCGAACTCCGCGCGCAGGCGCGGCAGATCATCGCCGACAAGAAGGTGGAGCGCCGCGGGGACAGCGAGTACCGCTTCAGCGCCGACGGCGCAATCCGCAGCCTGCTGGTGGACGACGAGCTGCGCAGGCAGCTGTCGAACGGCGCGCTGGTGATCGCCAGCGTGGACGGCCGCTACGAGCTGCTGCCCCGCGCCGCCGCCGACAAGGTGCGCGAGCGCGATCCCGCGATGATCGTCGTCGACCACGGCCAGGCCGCCGACGAAGCGCCCGGCTCCAGCCCGGAGGACGACGCGTACTACGCGCAGTTCCAGGTGCCCGACGACCTGGTCTGGTAAAACACGGAGCAACGGCGCATGACACGGAGGTCTGCATGTCTGATCCCAGGACGTTCCATTTCCAGCTCCCGCGGGACGGGCGCCCGCCGCATTCGCCGCTCGACGAGCGCGCGCACCCCGACTTCCACTGGCTCACCAGCCACCGCGCCCGCTCGCGGCGGCGCGATGTCTTCGAGGTGATCGACACGGTGGTGGTGCACGCCACCGCCGGCTTCGCCACCGCGCATGCCATCGACGCCTGGAAGACGCGGCAGGCCAGCGCCCACTGGGTCATCCCCGACGAGGACGAGGCGGCCCACGGCCGGTTCGTCTGGGCCACGGTCGGCGAGGCCAAGGCCGCCTACCACGTCGCGAACGCGGTCGATCCCGTCCCCCACCTGGGCGCGGGTCCCGACGTCAACAGCCGCAGCCTCGGCATCGAGCTGGTCAACGCGCAGGGCGTCAACGGAACGCAGGATCCCTACTCCGACTGGCAGGTCCTCGCCTGCGCCCGCATCGTGCTGTACGCGTGGGCGAAGTACCCGAACCTCAGGCACGTGATCTCGCACGCGAAGCTCGATCCCGGACGCAGGACCGACCCCGGCCCGGGCTTTCCCTGGGAGCGGTTCACGGCGATGGTGCTGAGCCATTCCGCCCTGCCGCCGGGCGTGGAAGCGCCGGAGCCGCCCGAGCGGCGGGCCATGCCTCCGGTGGAGCAGGAAGGGAACTGCTGCGGGCCGTGAGGTGCTGTCGATGCCGGATCGACGTTCTATCTCCCTCGGGCCTGGCGACGCAGCCGTCGTGCCAACAGTAGCCCGACCTGTGCGAGCAGGATTCCGGCCATCCCGCCGGCCAGGTTGAGGAATACGTCGTCGAGCCGCGACTCCCTGTCCGGCGCCAGCCCCTGCGCGAGCTCCGCGGCTGCGGACAGGACGATGACGAGCAGCCAGGACTTCCACCCCCGGAGCCCGGGCCTCGCGAGCCAGATCAGCGATCCCAGCCACACGAAAATTCCGAAGTGCATCCAGTCCGACACATTCCACGGCGTCCGCGCCGCGACCCGGGTCAGCCAGGCAACCGCATCCTTGCCAACGATTGCGGTCAGCTGCGAGCCCGGCAGGAACAGCATTCCCGCGATCAACAGGGCCGAGACGAAAAGAACGACTTTCGCCAAGGGTCGCGCCCGCCACGCGAGCACTAGGCTCACGGCCAAGGCCAGCGCAGCAAGGACGAGATCAGGCAGCGTCACGCTCGCCCTGGCGCAACGGCGCGTCCGGGGGCTGCACTCGCCTGGCGGCGGCCACGTCCGCAAGAATCCCCGCCATCAGCGCTGCCTGGCGCTCACGCGAGTACTGCGGAGCCACCGCCCTCGCCGTCTTCCTGTACGCACCCATGCGTTCGGCATCGTCGGCGAGCGCGGCAATCGCAGCGGCCATGGCGTCCGGGTCCTCGGGCGGAACGCACAGGCCGCTTCCGGTCGACCGCACGATGGCCGTGGCCTCGCCTTCCGGCAGGCTCATCAGGATCGGCACGCCCATGCCCATCGCCTCGAAGATCTTGGATGGAATCACCGTGGCGAAAACCGGGGTATTCCTGAGCGGGACGATGGACAGGTCGCAGGCGCTCCATAGCGCCGGCATGCGCTCCTTCGGCTGGCGCGGGATCAGGCGCACATTATGCAGCCCGCGCTCGCCCACCATCTGCTCCACCTTCGCCCTCTCGGCACCCGAACCGGCAAAGAAGAAGGCGATGTCCTCGCGGTGCAACAATCGCTCCGCCGCCTCCAGCACCTTCGGCAAGGCGTGGGCCATGCCGTGCGTGCCCATGTAGCCCGCCACGACCCTCCCGGCGAGGTTGAACTCGGCCTCCAGCTCGGAGCAACGCGGACGGGGCTCGTAGCGGTCCAGGTCCACGCCGTTGATGACAACGTGAATCCTGTGGCGCGGCACGCCGCGTGAGACGAGGTCCTCACGGAAACTCTCGGTCACGGAAATGATCGCCGCGGCGCGCCGGTACAGGAACAGTTCGATCTTCTCCAGCACGCGGATGACCAGGCTCTTCTTCATGGCGCCCACGGCGATGATCGAAGCCGGCCAGAGATCACGCAGCTCGAACACGAAGGGTCGGCGCTTCGCGACTGAAAGGGCCCAGCCCCCGATGGCACAGAAGAACTGCGGAGAGGTCGCCACCACCACGTCGGGACGCTTCTCGAACAGCCCCATCACGAAGCCCATGAGCATGAAGCTCATGTAATCCAGCGTCCGCTTGACGAAGCCTTCGTTGGCCGTGATGAACGTCTTCACGCGCACGACGCGGATACCGTCCATCACCTCCACCTGGCGCAAGCGGTTGCGATAGCCGGCGAACAGCCTGCCTTCGGGGAAGTTCGGCGCGCAGGTCACCACCGTCACCTCATGGCCCGCGCGCACCCAGCGGATGGCATGTTCGTACAGGCGCGTGGCCGGGGCATTGCCCTCGGGCGGGAAGTTGTCCGACAGGAAAAGGATCTTCATAACGACATCAGGTCCAGCTGAACTCCGTGGTGACGTGGCCACCGCCAAACCGGCACTCGAGGACCCGGCACGGGAGATCGACTCCGAAGCGCGGATACCAGCTGCCGGGTACGATCGCCGTGGCGGCGTCGACGTTCCGCCATGCAAGGCGGATGCCGGCACCCTCGATGCGACCTTCGTCGCCCTCCGCGGGGGCCAGGCCAGGTGCGAACCGGAACCGCGCGACCGCCTGCCCGGGCCGGCCCGACAGGACATCGACCACGGCCAGGCCCGCCTCGGACAGCTCCCAACGCCGGGAGTGCACCACCCGTCCCGGGAGACGCCAGTAGCCGCTGTGCGCGCCTTCGAGCATCAGCAGGTTGCCCTCGCTTGCCCAGCGCACCTTCATCGGCCGTGCCCGGCGCGCCACCCGGAAGCTGCTCCACACTTCGGACGAATCCTGGCCGTCGACTTCGACCGTGTTGTGCATCGCAGTGCCGCGCTGACGCAAGCGCAGCGGCCCGGCCTCGTAGGTGGAGGTGCCGCCGTTCACGAGCACGCGCCGACCGTGCAGCGACAGCTCGAACGACAGCGTGTCCGCATGCGCGTGCCCGGGCAGGTAGTCCGGGCCCACCGGACCCACGTCGGCGATCACCACCGCCGGACCCCGGGCCATGCGAACGAATCCCGACTCCGCCAGCACTTCCAGCGCAGCCAGCGGCGCGTCGTCGACCGGCACGCCCAGAGCGCGTGCGTACTCCTCCAGCGCGGCCAACGGTGGCGCGATTCCGAAGGCGGCGTCGTTGAACAGCGCGATGTCGCCGTCGGGATGCGTCATCACCCGGAGCCAGCGCAGCATCGCACCCACGCGCCCCTGGAGCGCGGCCACCAGGGTCGCAGGCAGCACGCCTGGATACACGCGCGCCAGCTGCAGCAGGTCCAGCACATCCTCCAGAAGGATCGAGTGGTACATCGGGCTGCGCTCGAAGTGCCCGCCGTCCGGCAGGAACTGCTCGCCCAGCTCGCGCTCCAGCCCCTCCGCGCCCTTGCGCAGCCAGGCGCCGGCTTCGTCGCCTTCGAAGAACGTCCCGGCGAACACCAGCGCTTTCACGTTTGCCCACAGGTGGTTTCCGAGCAGATGGATCTCCAGGCGCCCGCGCAGGTAGCGCGCCTGCACCGCCACGCTGTGCACCGCGTCCGGCTCCAGCGCGTTCCCGCCGAGGGCCCACTTGATCCAGTTCACGATGCGCAGCGAGGTCGGATACGGCTCCCAGCCATTGCCCTGCCCCGGCGGATTCTCCGCCATCCAGCGGCGGACCAGCCTTCGGTGCCACTGTTCCCGCGCCGGTGCATCGCCTGCGGCCAGGTCGTCGAAGTAGTGCGCGTTGTACAGCCACAGCTTGGGCCAGTCGGCACGGTTCCAGTCGTCCGCCGACGTGAGCTCGCGCTCCACCCCCAGGAAGCGGAATCCCTGCGGTCCCGTCATCGACGCCGCGCGCGCACAGCGCGTCCACGACACCGATGCCGCACGCAGCGGCGGCGCATCCGACAGGTCGGTACGCGGCCGCGCCAGGCGGAACCAGGCGCGCCCATAGAACTGCACCGGCTTCAGCCAGCGGAGGGTG
>JAAZHF010000273.1 GCA_012510865.1 Gammaproteobacteria bacterium | reverse complement strand
TTGTTGTAGATGCGCAGGCAGTGGGCGTCCTGCGCGGCGCTGGCGGTGAGCGTGAACAGCGCCGCGCGCGCGACCTGGCGCGAGCTGATCGCGGGCACGTACGCGCTGATGAAGGTGTCCATGTCCACCGCCGGCGCCCACAGGGTGAGGCTGGCCAGCCGCCCGCCCATGCCGAGCATGCCCTGCGCCGGCCCGCCGATGACCTGGCCCGGGCGCGTGAACAGCTGCACCAGCGGCGCCATCAGGATGCTGCCGGCGCTGTGCGCGGCGAGGTGGATCTCGACCGAGGGGTCCTCGCGCCGCCATTCGTCCAGCAGCCGCGCGACCTGGGCCGCGCCGCCGTGCTCGATGGTGCCGCCGCCGGGCCGCGGGCGCACCGCGGTGGTGGCCAGCAGCGCGTTCTCCTTCATCTCGTCCCACAGCGCCTTGCCGCCGATCGCGCGCGCCAGCGGCTCGATGGTGTCGTCGAGGCGGTCGAGCAGCAGGTCACGGGCGCGGTCGAACAGGCCCTCGGTGCGCGGCGCGGCGGCGTCCTTGAGGATGTTGCCCAGCGTGGTCCAGAGATCGGTCTTCCAGACGAAGCACAGCGGGTAGATCTCCTCGCGCAGCCTGGCCTCGCGGAAGTCGGCCCCGCGCTGGATGGCGGCCTCCTCCGGCCCCAGCCCGCCGTGCGCGTACAGCAGCACGCGCTTCTTCTTCCAGCGGGCGGTGAGGGCGCGCATGTCGCGGCGCACGATGTTGCGCACGTCGTCCTGGGTGCAGGCGAAGCGGCCCTCGCAGCGCAGGGCGCCGTTGTTGCCCAGGCTGACCACGTGCGGGCGCAGGTCGGCCTGCGAGTAGCCGACCGACTGCCGCCCCAGCGGCGAGTTGCTGACCGCGGTCGAGCGCGCGTCCTCCAGCTGCACCGGCACCGCCAGACGCGCGACCCCGACGTCGGGGCCGCGCTCGAGCCATTCGTCGTACCTCAGCCAGCCGTAGCCGCCGCGGCCCCAGCCTTCGCCCCAGGAGTTCTGCACCCAGAAGCCGCCGCGGTCGTAGCCGACGATGGCGTAGGCGTGCCAGCCCAGCACCGGCTGCCGGGCCCAGGGGATGCGGCCGCCGGGCGGCGGCGCGTCCCAGCCCTCGTGCACGGCCGACGAGGCGTACAGCACCCCGACCTCGGCGAAGGCGGCGTGCATCGCCACCAGGTCGCGATGGTTGACGCGCGCGTAGGCGCCCAGCGGCGTGCGCAGCGCGTCGCGGGCACGCTGGTCGGTATAGGGCTCGACCTGCAGGCCCGGCGTCCACGGCCAGAGCTCCTCGTTGCAGACGCCGTGGCGGTGCCAGGCCTTCATCGCGCCGCGGCAGCTGGAGCCGGCGTAGCCCTCGCCCTCCCACTCGTCGTAGCGGCGGGCCATGTCGTAGAACATGCGCGTGCTGACCCGCGTCATGTCGGCCTCGGGCCGGCGGCGGCGCAGCAGGGCGTGGGCCACCGTGGCCAGGCCGAAGGCGGTGCAGGCGCCGTCGCTGCCCTGGTCGAGTACGGGCACGCCCTGCGCCAGGAACTCCTCCAGCGGCGCCTCGGTCGGGACGTCGACCAGGGTCGGTTCGAACATGCGGTCGCGGAAGTCGGCGGTGTCGGGCCGGGCGTCGAACAACCGGCGGGTGCCCTGGTCGAGGCCGGCAATCGCCGGCGGCGGTGCGGGGCGCAGTGCGCTCATCCTGGATCTCCCTGTCCAGCCATGACGGATCCCCCCGTGCCGCTGCAGCTATAGCGGCGCGGCCCGGCCGCCGCAAGCCCCGGGCCGGCGGCCGCGCATGCACTTACACTCTGCGCGGCTACGGCGTCGAGGGGGAAACCGGTGATCAAGCGTGCGCGGCGCCTGCTGCTCTGGGGCGGCTTCGGCCTGCTGGTGCTGGTCGGCAGCGGACTGCTGCTGGCCGACCGGCTGACGCCGCCCAACAGCGGTGCGCCCTCGCATGCGCTGCCGGTCGCGGCCGACCACACGGCCCTCGACCGCGAGCTGGCGCCGCTGCTGGCGGAGCATCCGGGCAAGACCGGCGCCATCACCCTGGTCGACGGCATCGACGCCTTCGCCGCGCGCGCGATGTCGGCGCGCCAGGCCGGGCGCAGCCTCGACCTGCAGTACTACATCTGGCACGACGACCTGACCGGGCGGCTGCTGGCGCGCGAGGCCTGGCGCGCGGCGGACCGCGGGGTGCGCGTGCGCCTGCTGCTCGACGACATCAACGCCGGCGGCAAGGACACGCCGCTGCTGGTGCTCGACGGGCATCCCAACATCGAGGTCCGGCTGTACAACCCGTTCCGCAACCGCAGCGGCGTCGCGCGGCTGCTGGAGATGCTGCAGCGCGGCTTCAGCCTCAACCACCGCATGCACAACAAGGCCTGGGTCGCCGACGGGCGGGTCGCGATCGTGGGCGGCCGCAACATCGGCCTGGAGTACTTCAGCGCATCGCAGGACGCCAACTTCCACGACCTCGACCTGCTGCTGTTCGGGCCCGAGGTGGCCGAGGCCAGCGCGATCTTCGACGCCTTCTGGAACAGCGAAGCGGTGGTGCCGCTTTCCCACCTCGGCAAGCTCGGGATGGACGACATCCACGCCGTGTTCGCCCGCACCGGCGACGAGGCCGGCGGCGAGGCTGCGCGCCGCTACCTGGAGCGCGTGGAATCCTCGCCGACGGTCCGCGCCTACGCCGACCGCGCGCTGGCGCCGCACTGGAGCGACCGCATCCGCATCGTCTCCGACCCGCCGGTGAAGCGGCCCGGCGACGACAGCGCGGGCTGGCTGGTGGCGCGGATCGACGCCAGCCTGCGCGGGGCGCGCGAGGGAGTGCTGCTGGTGTCGCCCTACTTCGTCCCCGGCGCGGAGACCACGGCGCTGCTGGTGGACCTCGCCTCGCGCGGCGCGCACGTCGGCGTGGTCACCAACTCCCTGGCCGCGAACGACGTGGTGGCCGTGCACGGCGGCTACGCGAAGTACCGCCGGCCGCTGCTCGCCGGCGGCGTGCACCTGTACGAGCTGCGGCCGGAGGCGGCGGCCGCCGACGAGGGCGGGCGACCGCGCGCCGGGCGCGCCGGCAGCAGCGGCGCCAGCCTGCACACCAAGGCCTTCCTGGTCGACGGGCACCGCGGCTTCATTGGCTCCTACAACCTCGACCCGCGCTCGGCCTGGCTGAACACCGAGATGGGCGTGTTCTTCGACGACCCCGGGCTCGCCGCCGACCTGCGCGCCGAGTACCTGCACCTGGCCGGCCCGGCCCTGAGCTGGAAGGTCGGGCTGGACCCCGACGGCCGCCTCGCATGGCTCGACGCCGCCGGCCCGGAGCCCAGGCTGCTGCGGAGCGAACCCGACGCCAGCCGCTGGCGCCGGCTGCAGGCCTGGGCCTTCCGCTGGCTCCCCCTCGAATCCCAGCTCTGAAGCCGCCGCGGGAGCGGCCGTGGCCTCTTCCCGCGAGGGCCGGATGTTGCACTGCGGCATCCCTGCCGTACGGCGCTGCACGGGAAATCGACGCGCGGGCGGCGTAGAATGCCGCGCCAGTCGCCCCCCGGCCGCGAGCCCGGCGGTGCCGGCGGCCCGACAAACCAGCACCCACCCAAAAACCACCGGCCCCTCCCGTGCCCAGCGCGGCACGGCGCGCCGGCTGCGGAGTCCCGAATGATCTTCGAGCACCTGGATACCTACGGCCACGAGCAGGTCGTTTTCTGCCACAACAAGGACGCCGGCCTGAAGGCCATCATCGCGATCCACAACACGGTGCTCGGGCCCGCGCTCGGCGGCACCCGCATGTGGCCCTACAAGACCGAGCAGGACGCGCTCAACGACGTGCTGCGCCTGTCGCGCGGCATGACCTACAAGAACGCGGTCGCCGGCCTCGACATCGGCGGCGGCAAGGCCGTGATCATCGGCAACCCGGCCACCGACAAGTCCGAAGCGCTGTTCCGCGCCTTCGGCAAGGCCGTGCAGTCGCTGGGCGGCCGCTACATCACCGCC
>JAAZHF010000272.1 GCA_012510865.1 Gammaproteobacteria bacterium | reverse complement strand
CTCCACCACCGTCCACTTGATGGCGTTGAGGCGCTTGGCCGTGCCCACGCCCATGATCGCCGACGAGATGTTGTGCGTGGTGGACACCGGGATGCCCCGCGCCGAGGCCGCCAGGATCACCGAGGCAGCGCTGGTCTCCGCGGCGAAGCCGTGGATCGGGTGCAGCTTCACCAGCTTGTGGCCCAGGGTCTTGATGATCCGCCAGCCGCCAGCCGCGGTGCCCGCCGCCATGACCAGGGCGCAGCTGACCTTGATCCAGAGGTCGATGTCGCCCTGCGCCAGCGCGCCCTCCGACGGGTGCAGGAAGGCCAGCCATCCCGGCAGGTCGTCCAGCGTGCCGGCCGACTGCGCGCTCACCAGCAGCAGCGCGATGATGCCCATCGTCTTCTGTGCGTCGTTCCTGCCGTGGGCGAAGCCCATGCCGGCGGCGCTGACGATCTGCGCCTTGCCGAAGAAGCCGTTGACCCAGCGCGGGCGCGCGATGCGCGCGAGCCATCCGCCGCTGCGCGCCATCATCGAGATGGCGAAGAACAGGATCCCCATCATCAGGAAGCCGGCCGCGAAGCCCAGCACCGGCGACGAGACCATCGGCACGATCACCTTCCACAGCACGCCGCCGCTGCGGTAGATCGGCTCGCTGGGCTCGGACCAGATGATCGCGCTCCAGTCGTTCGAGGTCGCCGCCAGCGCCGCGCCGAGCAGGCCGCCGATGAGTGCGTGCGAAGACGACGAGGGCAGCCCGAACCACCAGGTGATCAGGTTCCAGGTGATCCCGCCCATGAGCGCGCAGAGCAGCAGCTGCGAACCGACCTCCACCACGCCGGCGTCGATCAGGCCCGAGGCGATGGTCTTGGCCACCGCGGTGCCGGCCAGCGCGCCGATCAGGTTCATGCCCGCCGCCAGGCCGACCGCCTGCATCGGCGACAGCACCTTGGTCGCGACCACGGTCGCGATCGAGTTCGCCGTGTCGTGGAACCCGTTGATGTACTCGAAGGCCAGCGCGACCACGATGACCACCAGCACCAGGGTGAGCATGGCGCGGCCTCAGCTGTTCTTGAGCACGATTTCGTAGGCGACCACGCCGGCCTCGCGGCAGCGGTCGATCGCCTTCTCGAGGATCTCGAAGAACTCCTTGAGCAGGAACATCTCGCGCGGATCGAGCTTGCCCGAGTAGATGTCGCGGTAGAGCTCGAGCATCAGGCGGTCGGCCTCGTTCTCGATCATGCGCAGCTCGTCGTTGAGCGCCTTCATCGGCTCGAGCTTGAGGTGCCGCAGCTGCTTCACCATCTTCACCACGACGCCGGCGGCCTGCTCGAGCATCGCCGCGCGCGGGGCGAAGTCGATGTGCTCGAGGTGCCGGGTGGCGAGCGCGTATCGGTCGGCGAACTTCTCGATCTGCTTCGGGATCTTGTACAGCGCCGAGCCCAGGGCCTCGATGTCCTCGCGCTCGATCGGGGTGATGAAGCTGTCGACCAGGGCCTGGCTGATCTTGTTGGACGCCTCCCGCTCGCGCAGGCGCGCCAGCTTGAAGGCATCCAGGGCCGGCTGCCGGTCGGCTTCGCGCAGCATCTGGTGCAGGGCGGTGGCCGCGTCCAGGGCCGCCTGCGCGGCCTCCTCGAGCAGGGTGTAGAACTGCTTGCCCTGGCCGAACATGGTTTGCAACGAGAACATCGTGGGAAGCCCCGCCGTCGCGGAGTGGACGGCCCAAGGGGGCGGATTATGACGGTTCGGCGACCGTTCACGCCATCCATCGCCCGGCAGGGCCGGCCGCGGGCCCTGCCGGCGACCTGTTATGATCGCTCGCCGCGCCCACGACGCGCCGCGCTACCCATGGACGACGACTCGAAACCCCCGCCATCGCGAACCCGTGCCGACCTGCCCTCCGCGGCCGTCGGCCCGCGCCGGACCCGGGGGACCGGACGATGATCGAACTGATCCTGATCGTGGCGGCGCTGATCGCCTGCAACGCCTTCTTCGCCCTGTCCGAGATGTCCGTCGTGACCTCGCGCCGGCCGAAGCTGAAGCAGATGGCCACCGGGCAGCGCAGCGCCCGCAAGGCCCTCGAGCTCGCCGAACACCCGGAGAACTTCCTCTCCACCGTGCAGGTGGGCATCACCCTGATCGGCATCCTGACCGGCATGCTCGGCGGCGACGCGCTGGGCGCGATGATCGAGTCCTGGCTGGCCGCGCGCCTGCCCTTCCTCGGCGCCTATTCCGCGACCGTGGGCAAGGTGATCGCCGTCGGCCTGATCACCTACTTCACGATCGTCTTCGGCGAACTGCTCCCGAAGCGCCTGGCGCTGCTGGCGCCGGAGCGCCTGGCGAGCCTGGTGGCGCTGCCCATGCACGGCCTGTCGCGCGTCGCGACCCCGGCGGTGTGGCTGCTGAGCGCCTCGGTCCACGGCATGCTGCGGCTGCTCCGGCTCAGCGGCACCGAGGCCGCGCACGTGACCGAAGAGGAGATCCGGCTGCTGGTCAGCGAAAGCCACGAGCAGGGCGTCATCGACGCCGACGAGCGCAACATGATGAACCGGGTGCTGGCGCTCGGCGACCGCGACGCGGAAAGCCTGATGACGCCCCGTACACGGATCGCGTGGCTCGATGCGGCCGAAAGCCTCGAGGAGAACCTGGAAGCCATGCGGGAGACGCCGTTCTCGCGCTATCCCGTGTACCGCGGCAGCGACGCCGAGGTGATCGGCGTGCTCGAGGTGAAGTCCCTGATCGACCGCCTGCGCGAAGGCGAGTTCGACCTGTTCGAGCACCTGCGCGAGCCGCTGTTCGTGTCCGAATCCACGCCGGCGCTGAAGCTGGTCGAGATCCTGCGCGAGGAGCAGCAGTCGCTGGCGCTGGTCGTGGACGAATACGGCGACGTGACCGGCATCATCAGCGTCAACGACGTGCTGGCCGCGGTCATCGGCCGCACCTCCAGCGGCGAGGGCGCGGATGCCCACCCGCTGGTGGTGCACCGCGAGGACGGCTCGCTGCTGATCGACGGCGTGCTCGACGCCGATTCACTGCGCGAGCTGCTCGACGGCCGCCCGCTCCCGGGCGGCGACGACCGCGACTACAACACCGCCGCCGGGATGGTCATCGACCACTTCGGCCGCATCCCCAGCGCCGGCGAGTACTTCGAGTGGGCCGGCTGGAGGATCGAGGTGGTCGATTTGGACGGTCCGCGCATCGACAAGCTGCTGCTGCAGCGCGTGGGCGCCCATGCCCAGGGCGATGGCTGAAGACCCGCGCGGCCGGCCCCCACGGGCCAGCGCGCGCGCGGTGCTGGCTGCGCTGGCCGCCGGGCCCGCGGACGACGTGGTCACCCTGGGCTCGGTGATGGAGGGCCTGGGCGGGAGCATGTTCGGCATGCTGCTGTTCATCGCCACGCTGCCGGCCTTCCTCCCGATCCCCGGCGTCGCCGGGGCCCTGAGCGGCCCGCTGGTGAGCGTCATCGGCCTGCAGCTGCTGCTGTGCATGCCGCGGCCCTGGCTGCCGCGCGTCGTGGCCAGGCGCGGTCCGCGCCGCGGCACGCTCGCCCGCTTCGCGCAGCGGGTCTCGCCTTCGCTGGCGCGGCTGGAACGGGTGGTGCGCCCGCGCCTGCCGGGCCTGGTCGGGCACCCGGCCGCGACCATGGTGACCGGGCTGCTGCTGGTCCTGCTCGGACTGCTGCTGGCGCTGCTCGAGCGCGACGGGGTGCTGATGCTGATCGCGTGGGTGGCGGGACTGGCCGCGATCGCCTTCTTCGGCGTGGCCGGCGGCGCGCTCGCGGCCCTGGCGACGGACTGGCTGGGCCGCCTCGGCTGAGCGCCCCGCCCGCCCGGCTCAGGCCAGCAGGCCGCGGAAGTCGTGCACGTTCATCGGATACCCGAGCCAATAGCCCTGGGCGAGGTCGCAGCCGCGCTCGCGGAGGACGTCGTACTGGCCCTCCTTCTCCACGCCCTCGGCGACCACCGTGATCCCCAGCGAGTGCGCCATGGCGATGATCGCCGTCGTCAGGGCCAGGTCGTCCGGATCGCGAAGCACGTCGGCGATGAAGCTGCGGTCGATCTTGACCCCGTCCACCGGCACCCTACGCAGGTGGCTCAGGCCCGAGAACCCGGTGCCGAAATCGTCCAGCCACACCTTGATGCCGGCATCCCGGAGCCGCGCGAGCAGGCTGCTGACGCGAAGTTCGTCGCCGATCACCGCGGTCTCGGTCAGCTCCACGTGCAGGGCCTCGGCCGGGAGGCCGGTCTGCCCCAGCGTCTGCTCGACGAGGGCGGCGAGGTCTCCGCTGCGCAGCTG
>JAAZHF010000271.1 GCA_012510865.1 Gammaproteobacteria bacterium | reverse complement strand
GAACACGAACTGGCCGAACGAGGTCTCGGGCATGCGGTAGCGGACGTTGAAGTCCCTGCCCTCGACTTCCAGCATCGCCACGTTCTGCGGCACCAGGAACATGTCGATGATGACGCCCTGGTTCACGCCCGGCGAGGTGTCGCGGACGAGCATGTTGCAGAACGACTGGTCACCCAGCGCGTAGCAGCCATTGACGATCTCGGCCGCCGTCGGGGTGCTCAGCGCGTCCTCGATGTCGATGTTCCACCAGTCGAGCGAGATGTCCAGGCCCTCGACGTAGCTCGGGCTGTACACGATGCCCAGGGTGATCGACTCGGACGACTCCGGACCGGCGTTCGCGTTGCCACCGATGGTGAACGGGAACACGGTCTGGCCGCCGTAGCCGCGGCCGGCGTTGGTCAGCTGGATGTAGTCGGCCGGCACGCCCGCCGCGAGGCAGTTCGCGGCGATGGTGGCGTTGCGACCGGCGTAGTCCGCCGAACAGATGTCGCCGAAGTTGGTGAAGGTGTCGGTGTTGCCGCGGAACAGGGTGGTGATCGGCGGCGCGCGGAAGCCCTCGGACCAGTTACCGCGGACCAGCAGGTCGTCGATCGGCTTCCACTTGAAGCCGACCTTGCTGTTCGTGGTGTCGCCGAAGTTGCTGTAGTCGGAGTAGCGGGTCGCCAGGCTGAACTCGAGCAGCTGGGCACCCGGGACGCCGGACAGCGCCGGGATCAGGAGCTCGGCGTAGACTTCGTCGAGGTCGTAGGAACCCGAGGTCGGCAGGCGCGAGTTGCCCGAGGTGTAGCCGGCCGCCACGAAGGCGTCGGGGCGGTCGTAGCCGCTTTCCTTGCGGGACTCGATGCCGGCCGCGAAGGCCATCATGCCGCCGGGCAGCTCGAACAGCTCGCCGCTGATGTTGGCGGTGAAGCTCTCGCTGCGGCCCTGGAAGGTGTCGTTGGCGGTGAACAGGATGAAGTCCAGCATTTCCTGGGTCACGCCACCGGCCGGGGTCAGCGGGTTGAACGGCACGCAGCCCTCGATCACGGCGCCCGGGGTACCGCACTTGATGACGCCGTCGGTGTCCATGAACGACGGGCCCACGCCGGCGGCCACGTTCAGCATGTTGGCGTCGCCGATCTGGGCGTCGTGCTGGTCAGACTTGTTGAAGTTGTAGCCGACGTCCCAGTTGAAGAAGCGGTTGCCCAGCTCGAACGCGCCTTCGAAGCCCACGTAGGTGTGGATCGTCTTGACGTCCTGCTCGTAGTAGCGGGCCTGCTCGGTGAGGCGGTGGCTCCACTGCAGGGCACGGCCGTCGCCGCCGTAGATCGGGTTGAACGGGTTGAAGTAGCTGTCACCGCTCATCGCCGTGTTGGCGGCGTTGCCGAACCAGTCGCCGCCGCTCAGCGGGAAGCCCGCCAGCTGCTGCGCCGAGCGACGCTCGTTGTACATGGCGTCGGCACGGAAGGTGATGCTGTCGGTCAGGTCGTAGCGGCCCTTCAGGAAGGCCGAGGTACGGGTCTGCGGCGTCAGCAGGTAGTTGTCCTTCGCGTAGTTGTACGAGTGCAGCGCGGTGCTGTACGGGACGAACTCGCTCAGGTCGTAGCGACCGTTGGTCGGCGTGGCGCCGGGGCCGATGATCAGCGACAGGTCGTCGAAGTCGTTGGCGGCGTCGGTACCCGCGTTCCAGATGCGGCCGTGGTTGGAGAAGCCGCTGTTCAGCGCGCTGCCGAGGCCGAAGACCGGGTCACGCGACATGGCGCGGTCGCCGGCGGAAACCGCCTCTTCCTCGACGCGCGACAGGCTGATGACCACGTTGCCGCGCTCGCCGCTCATGCCCAGCGTGGCGTCGACCGCGGTGCGCTCGCCGTCGCCCTGGTTGAACTGGCCGATGTGGGTGCGGAACTCGGCGCCTTCGAAGTTGTCGCGCGTGATGATGTTGACCACGCCCGCGATGGCGTCGGAGCCGTAGATCGACGAGGCACCGTCCTTCAGGACTTCGATGCGCTCGATGATCGCGGCCGGGATGGTGTTGAGGTCGACCGAGCCGGACAGGGTCTGGACCCAGCGGCGGCCGTCAACGAGCACGAGGGTGCGCGAGGAGCCGAGGTTGCGCAGCGAGATCTCGGAGGAACCGTCGCCGCCGTTGTTGAAGGTGCGGTTGATGCCGGCGCCGTTGGCGGAGATGCGCGCGAGCACTTCGGCAACCGAAGTCAGGCCCTGCTTCTCGATCTCGGCGCGGTCCAGAACGAGCACCGGCTGCGAGGTCTCGGCGTCCACCGAGCGGATGCGCGAACCGGTGACCTCGATGCGGTCGAGGGTGGTCGCCTGCTGTTGCGTGGCCTCCTGGGCCTGCGCAACGCCGGTGCCGGCGAGGCCGGTACCGCCCGCGACCAGTGCGAGCAGCACCGCGTCACGGAGTTGGGTGGTCTTGAACGTCATCTCTCTCTCCAAGTGAGTCTTGGGCAAATCCCATGGGAACCCCACCGGTGGAGTCAAAAAGAGACACCAAGGCCGGCAAGGCCGTCGCCGATAGTAGCCCTGCCGGAGCGAAAATTAAAGTGTTGTTAAAAAATGCGGTCTTCGTCACGGAGGACCGCAGGAATCAAGGACTTAGAGATCCTGTTCGTACCGGATATAGGGCACGGTGCCCTCGTCCTCGCGTCCGTTCACGCTCGGGGCGAACGGATTCCTGCCCCTGGTGACGATGTTGTCGGCGCCCACGGTGAGCTGTCCGCTCCAGGGCGTGCGCCAGGTCAATCCAAGCCCGACCCCTTCCCACTTGGGCTGGCCGGGGGTCTCCACGACCTGGCCCACGACGCTGGCTCCGAAGCGGCCATAGCCACCGCCGATCGACAGGCTGCGCGAGATCCAGGCATCGCCGATGCCAAGGTTGGTGGCCTCGGCCGGGGTCATCAGCGTGGCCTTGGCCACGGTCCCGGCGATGGTGACCACGCCCTCCCGGCCGATGTTGTGCTGGGCGAACAGGGTCAGGTCGTTGAGGTCGACCGTGGCGCCGCCGCGGTTGCCCGGGGTCAGCCACGCCGGCAGCGTGCCGCTGCCACTGCCGGCGGTGAAGCCGACGCGCGTGTGGTCGCCGGCCTTGAAGGCGGCCGTGCCCGCGGCGCGGCCGCCGGCGTCGTCCTCGAAGCTGGCGAGCATGCAGTTGTTGGCGAGGTTGCCCAGCGCGCTGGCCAGCCCGGACTTCCGGTCGCAGAACACGCCCAGCGAATTGCCGGCGTCGATGCCGAAGGCCGCGTCAAGCGCGCCGCCGCCGAAGCGGGACGTCGTGCCGTCGGCCGGTTCCAGCAGGAGGAGGGTCTCGATCCGGCCGCTGGACTGGTTCCACACCGGCAGCACCGCCTGGTCGCGCCGCGCGTGCTGCGACGACTGCGCATGCGCGCCCGCCACCACGCCGAAGGCGAGGGCGAGCGTGAGCGACAGTTGTGCGAGGCGCGACTTCATGACGTGCCTGTAGACCCCCGGGTTCGGGCGGAAGTTCCGCCCCGATGATGCTCAGGACTCTATGCGATTTATATTTCCTTAACAATCCCCCTGCGGTCACTGCAGCCCCGGCGGGGCATCCATTGGGCCCCGAGCGGGCGTGAAGAGCGCGTGGACGTCGCCGGGACTGAATTCGTAGGCCTGTCCGCAGAATTCGCAGCGGACCCGGGCCATCCCGTCGACCAGGGCCGCCTCGGCCTCGGCCCGTCCCAGCGACTGCAGCATCGCCTCCACGCGGGCCCGCGAGCAGGAGCAGCCGAAGGCCAGGGGCCGGCCCCCGACGATTT
>JAAZHF010000270.1 GCA_012510865.1 Gammaproteobacteria bacterium | reverse complement strand
TCGCGGTGCTGGCCGACATGATCGACAAGCGCAGCAACGTCTGAGGAGACCGCAAAGCTGCCCCAGTCCTCGGGTTTCGAGTACCGCGACAACACCGAGCATTACGACGCGCAGGAGCGCATGGGGCACCTCACGGCGTACTACGGCTGGGTCCTCGACCTGTTCGGCCCGGGCATCGGGTTCCCGGCCGCGGATGCCGGCGCCGGGTCCGGGCACTTCGCCAGCCTGCTGCGCGCGCGCGGGGGCCCGCTGCTGCTGCTCGAGGGCGGCACCGACAACCTGGCGACGCTCCAGCGGCGCTTCGGCGGCGACGAGGGCGTCGAGATCGTCGACTGCGACCTCAACGCCTGCCAGGAGCTCCTCGCCGCGCGCGGCGTCCGCTCGATCTTCTCGCTGGACGTGCTCGAGCACCTGCCCGACGACCAGCGCGTTCTGCGCCAGTTCCACGCCGCGCTGCCGCCCGGCGGGCGCATCTACATCAAGGTGCCGTCGCTGCCGGCGCTGTACGGCCCGGTCGACAGGGCGTCGGGCCACTACCGCCGCTACACCACGCGAAGCCTGCGCCGCGCCATCGAGGGTGCCGGCTTCCGCGTCGAGCGCTGCCGGTACATGAACCTCGCCGGCGTCGCGCCCTATTTCCTGAAGTCGCGGGTGCTGAAGCGCGAGGAGAACTTCTCGCGCACCTTCAGCGCGAAGTCGATCGCGCGCATCCAGCGGGCCATGCCCTGGATCCGCAGGATCGACCGGCTCACGGGCGCGCCGCTCGGCCTGTCGGCCATCTGCGTGGCCGTCCGGGACTGAGCCGGTGGTCCCTGCGCCGCGGCGGACCCCGCTCGCCGCGACCCCGTCCGTCCGCCCCTGGCCGCACGTGCTGGCGGCGCTGCTTGCCCTCCTCGTCCTCTGGACCGGCTTCTCGCGCGACCTCAGGCTGCCCGGCCTGTACATGGACTCGATCAACCCCGAGTACCTCGCCGTCCGCGCGCTGGTGGAGGACGCGCGTCCCGACACGCCGGCCTACGTACTGCCCGGGAACCTGATCGCGGGCAAGTACCCGGTGCTGGCCGGATCCTATTACCACGGCCCGCTCCAGTTCTACGTCGCACTGCCCGTGTACGCCGTGCTCGGCACCGACATCGTCGCCGCGCGCGTCGGCCAGTTCACCTTCGGCGCGCTGGTGCTGCTGGCGATGGCGCTCCTGTTGCGGAAGGCGCGGGTCGCCCCGGCGCCGGCGGCTGCGGCGCTGGTCCTGCTGGCGCTGGACCCCGCCTTCATGCTGGCGCTGAAGACCCAGGGCTACAACATCATCTGGCCGCTCGCCTGGCTGTTCCTGGCACTCGCGGTGGTCGAGCACTGGGCAGGCAGGGGCCGGCCGCCCGCGGCCTGGCAGTCCCTGCTTGCGGGGCTGTTCGCCGGCGTGGCCTTCTTCTGCTACTTCGTGTTCCTGTTCTTCGTGCCGGCGCTGGCGATCCATCTCGTCGGCCACCTGCGCGCGACCGGCGTGCGGGGCTGGAAGCCGGCGCTTGGCGTCGTCTCGCTCCACGGGCTGGGATTCGCGATCGGATGCGCGCCCTATCTTTGGGGCTACCAGCGCGCGGCCGCGGCCACCAGCGGCTGGGACGGCTTCCTCGCAAGCAGCCGCGGCACCATGGAGTCGCTGGCGATGCAGGCGGCCCCCGGCGGCACGTGGGACAACCTCGCGCGGACCTGGCGCATGGTCCGGCGCGTGGTCGACGACGAATGGGTATCCAGGATGG
>JAAZHF010000269.1 GCA_012510865.1 Gammaproteobacteria bacterium | reverse complement strand
CGAGGCGTGGCGGGTGGTGTCGGCAGCGGTCCGCGACGGCTGGCTGTACGTGGTGGTTGCCGAGGATCTCGTTCACCTCACCCCGCCGGCGCTGTCGGCGCAGCCGACGCGCAGCGGCCAGCTCTGGGTGTCGCAGCCCTACACCGACACCCCGTACACCTATTCGATGCGGCGCTACCCGCTCGCGGTGGAGACCCAGCCGGACACCGGTGTCGAGACCTACCTCGCCAGCATCGAGGGCGAGGAGGTGCTCTGGCAGGGCCAGCTCGCGTTGGCCTACGGCGCCTGGTCCTTCAACGCCGACTGCACGGCCTGCGTGACCGTGCAGCTGCCGCGGATCGCAGCCTGGTGCACGGTGTACGTCGTCGAGGGCTCGTCCTGGGTTGCGTCGCCGGACCAGCACAGCAGCTATCCGCAGGCCGAGGCGAACCGCCTCGAGCTCGCGCTGGCCCATGCCGAGGACGGCACCGTGGCGGTCACCCTGGCGCAGGCGCCGGCGCCGCTGCTGCTGGCCGAGGAGGACGGCGTCGCGCTCACCATCGAGGAGGTGGTGTCGACTTCGCTGACTTTCCGGGTGGACATCAAGCTCGACGGCCTGGCGCTGCCGATGACCCAGGGCTCGTTCACGCCCGGCGCGCGGTGGTTCGAGCGCCGGGCGCTGGTGCATGCGCACATCCCGACGCGCACGCTGCTGTTCTACCGCTGGCGCACCACGCTCGACACGGCGAACTACGTCTCGGCCGGCTACGAGCTCTACGTCGACGGCGAGCGGGTCGAGATCGAGAACGACGCCTCGGTCGAACAGGGGTTCACCGTCGGCTTCTGGTCCGCCGCGACCGCGAGCAACTTCCTCACCGTTCCCGCGATGGCCTACGACGACGGCGTCGGAACCAGCTGGCGCCGCCCCATGGACGCGGTCACGTTCCTGCTCGGCTATACGTTCCAGACGCAAGGTGCGCTGTCGGCGCTGGGCACCAGCCAGGAGCCCAGCCACGGGTTCCAGACCTGCCCGCACGTCCCCTACGCCTTCGTCGGCGGGAACTACTCGCCGCACTCGGCCGCCGGCGGCTTCATCTTCGGCTCGGTCGGGGGCACGCCGGGTTCGCTGTACTGGGGCCCCGGGTTCACCGCCGCGGCCTTCTACGGGGCCAACGACGGGGCGTACTTCGACGACGCGCCGTCGTCCAACCCGACCCTGGGCCACCAGGGCGTGGCGGTCAGCTTCGACGACAACACCATGGCCGTGGTGGGGCTGCAGCCGCTCCTCGCCGTGCAGAACAGCGGCGGACTGCACCCCCTGCTGCTCGCGATGCGGCACACCCGGTTCGGCACCAACGGCGACGCGAAGACCCTGTTCGACGCCCTCCTCCCGGAGGGCACCTGGCAGGGCTTCAGCTTGAGCCACACGGGCCGACCCCGGCCACACCAGAGGAGGGCCTTCGAGTGGCAGTGACCGAGTCCACCGGATGGGCGACGGCCCGCTCCGCGGCGTTTGCCTCGGCGTTCAACTACGGCTGCATCGAGATCTACGACGGCGTCCAGCCCGCCACGCCGGACCTGCCAGCGAACGGCGTGCTGCTCGGCCGCATCACCGTGAACGGCGGCGCCTGGACGCCCGGTATGTCCGCCAACGGCCTGCGGTTCATCTCCGCCGGGCGCTACGCCATCAAGGACCCGCAGCAGACCTGGGTCCTGGTCGGCCTGGGGACGGGGACCGCGCGCTCGTTCCGTCTGCGCGCGAACCCGCCCGACACCGGCGGCCCCTCCTCGACGGCGCTGCGCCTGGACGGCGCCATCGGGCTCGTCGACGACGTCGGCACCGTCGACGCGCAGATGTTCCTCCCTTCCACCGCCATCACCCCCGCGACCTCGCTCGAGATCAACAACTGGTGGTACGCCGTACCGCCCATCGGAGACTGAGAAATGAAGACCACTGCCTCCCTCCTGCAGGCGATGCTCGATGCGGCGAAGGCCGAGATCGACGGCTCGTTCTGCGCCATTTTCGCCGGCCCGGTCCCGGATGCCGCTGGCGACGCGCTCGACATGGCCAACGACCACACGCTCCTGGCGATCCTCACGCTCGACAACGACGGCGTGACCGGGCTCGACTTCGACTCGGCAGTCGGTGGCCTGCTGGCCAAGCCGTCTGCGGACGTCTGGGAGGGCACCGTGGCGTTCAGCGGCGCCGAGGACAGCGAAGCCACGCTGACGCCGACGTTCTTCCGCTTCGGCGGCGGCGACCTCACCGGCGCGTCCACCGACCCGCGCCTCCAGGGCAGCGTCGGCGGGCCGTCGTCGGCGGCCGAGATGAAGCTGGAGGGCGAGACGCTCACCGACAACGGGTCGAACACCGCCGTGGTCGCGACCTTCAACGTGCGCCTGACGCCCATCGGCTGACGTGCTCACGAAGCGCCACCGCGTCACGGTGATCCCGGGGGTGCCGGCGGTGCCGCACCAGCCGGCGCACCAGGTGTGCACCGGCGGGCCACCGGTGACCTCGCCGCCGTCCGGGCGGTGGGTCACCGTGTGCGGTTATGACTACGTGCCGGTGGGGGTGATCTACGGCCCGACGCCCGGCGTGTACCCGCCGGACCCGGGGCCGTTCCCGAAGACCATCTACATGCAGGTGTACGCCTGCAAGTCCGTCTGGGTGCCGTAATGAAGCAGTGGATCAGCTTCCTGGGCGACGCGCACATCGCGCCCTACCCGCCCGACGGCTCGGGCTACCCCGTGCCGGCCTTCGCGCGCAAGCTCGACGACCGCCTCGAGGGCGCGTGGCCGGAAGGATCCCCGGTCGGCTACGGCACCCTGGCCACGCTCAACGGCCGGCTCGAGGCGCTGCGCCAGTACTCCGGCTACGTGGTGCACGGCCTGCGTTTCTCGGTCCGGCTGTACGCGTCGAGGACCTCGGCCAGCGCCGCCCTCCTCCGCCGCGGCGCGAACGGTCCCTGGGTGCTCACCCCGCCGCCTGGCCTGCAGGAGGGCAGCCTCGGCGTGCGCGACGTCTCGGTGCGCGCGCTGTTCGATGTCCCCGGCGACGCCGAGACGCCTGGCGGCCTCAGCGTGTATTTCATGCAGGACCTCACCCCGCGCTTCGAGTGGGGGCCCGGCGGCTACGCCATGTGGAAGGACGTCCCGGCGGGCTGGACGTGGGAGACGATCGCCTCCGAGCCGCGGGCCTACCTGCTGGGTTACCGCCCCCGGAACTACCCGCCAGGTCCGGCGAACCCGACGGACGGCTACGCAACGGGCACCTTCAGCGACGAGGTGCTCTTCGGAGCGCCGATCGGGCTCGTGCGCCGCGACGGCGACGAGCTGGACCTCAACCTCTACGGGGGCCTCGTCGCCGCTGCGAACCTGACGGCGGTCGACACCTCGGCCTACCTCAAGGTGACCGCGTTCGAACTGCTGGTCAGCGAGAAGCCGACCTGGAGCCTGACCGTTCCGCCGGCGCTGACCGTCGGCGCCGACACCCAGGACAGCCTCGAATTCACCGCGCGCTACCCGGTGGGCGACGAGCCCTACGCTGGCCTGCGCGTGCGCCTGCGCGATGACACCGGCTGCGTCGAGTTCCTCACCCCCGCCGGGCTGTGGGCCAACGAGGCCGTGCACGTCACGTCGGGGGCGGGGCAGTTCACGTGCCGGGTCCGCCCGCTGCGCGCAGGGCTGGCCAATATCGTCGCCACCGTGGTGCCCCCGCCCCCACCGGACGACGCGAACTGGGCCGACCCGACGTACTTCTTCTCGCCGCCGCTGCGCGGCACCCACCTGGTCCAGGTGTTCCCGCAGCCGGAGGCCCCGCCGAACGACGCGCCTGACCCGCCGAGCGACGGGCGCGTGTGCGTCACCGTGCCCGAGATCCCGGGCAGCCCCGCTATCCCGCCGCGCGTCGTGGTCGAGAACGTCACCGGCTGGGACGGCGGCGCTGTGTCGGTGGTCGTCGTCGACGGCCCCCCCGCGGCCCTGGAGTTCTCCGGCGTGAAAGCCTCGGTCGGCGCCGCCATCGGCTTCACCTACGATGACGAAGTGACGGCCCCCTCCCAGATCGAAGCGGGGTTCTACTTCTCGAAGAACCGCTACGGGCACGCGCAGGTCAGCCTCGTGGAGCACGGCGTCGGCTACGGCGCGCCGGAGCTGTACTCCGAGGAGGACGTGTTCCGCCTGGTGAGCACGGAGACGGCGGTCTACTACTACGTCAACGGGGTCCGCGTGAGGAAGGCACGCATCGCGATGGAGGGGGCCTTCCGCGTCGGCGGCGCGCTGTACTCCAGCGGCGACACGCTGCCGAGCAGCGGCAGCGGAGGCCCTCCCCCCGTGCCCGGTGACGCCGTCACATCGTTTGCGTTCGACGGCGATGTCCCGCCCGACGCGGCCAGCGGGACGTACCTGCTCGCGCCCGGAGGGTGGACTTTCTCCGAAACCGCTCCCGGTGCTTCGTGTGACTGGGTCCTCGCTTCACCCGACTGGGTACGCGACGTCTCCGGCCAGCTCTACGTCGAGAGCACCGAGGGTTCGATCGACTCCTACACTTTCGCGGAACCTACAGCGGTCAGGGTATTCGTTGAGGCCTACCTTTCCGGCGGGCCCTTCGCCGTAGAGGGGGTTCTCGACGGTGGCGGCGGGGGAGGCGGCGACGATGATCTGTGACGGCGCGCGCAGGGCGAGGGCCTGACACGATGACGATTACTTTCGGCCCGCTCGACGCCAGCTTCCTCGAGGCCAACGCCAACCTGGCCCTGCTGCTGTCGCT
>JAAZHF010000268.1 GCA_012510865.1 Gammaproteobacteria bacterium | reverse complement strand
GTCGGAGCCGCCACCGGCGCGTCAAGGTGGATGGATGCCGTCGGGCCGATGAGGGACGCCGCGACCAGCCGGCCGCTCCGCCCCCACTGCGTCAGGTCATGCGACAGCGCCAGCTTCGACAGCCGGCGATAGGTCATGTGCTCCAGGTCGGTCGAGTAGGCAATCGACTTGAACTGGTAGAGGTGCTGCGCAAGGTGGTAGCGCGCCATCTCCGCCGCGTGCGCCTCGGTGGTGACGCCCTCGCCCGTCAGGCGGGCGGGGTTGAGCATCACATCGACGCCGGGCGCAGCCACGCGCAGGGTGGCCGTCTGCCACGTCGTGCGGTCGAAGTAGGTGTATTCGATGCCGTCCGCTGCGTTGGCGAGCGTGTAATCGACCTCGAAGGAGCCCTTCTTCATCATCGGCATGCCGACGACGCCGGTAATGGGCTGGCTGTCCGAGGCCCACGCGACCGACAGCTTGCCGCCTGCCCAAGTCGTCTGGCCGAAGCCCGCCAGGGCAATCGACTCGTGCACCTCGCGGTGGGAGCGCGGGGATTGCAGCCAGTGGTCGTAGGTGTAGCCGTTCGCCTCGCAGTGCATCATGAATGCCTGCAAGGCTGGGATGTCGATCTGCGAATCGGACAGCCCCATGCCGGCGATCAGCTTGCCGTCGTCGTCGTAGTAGCCGCGCGCGTACTGGAGGATCAGGGCGCCGGGGTTTGCAAGCTGCCTGCCGGTCGCATCCCCCCACGCGGTGCCGTCCCAGATCGGCATCGCCTTGCAATGCATGACTGCGCGGATCTGGTCCGGGGTGCCGTTGAGCTGCCCAGTGGCCTTGATCTTGATTCCGATGCGCGGGATGCCGCGGTAGTCGGCTTCATCCGCCTGGACCGACGCCAGAGACGACAGGGTGAACTTGTGCTCGTGCGTGTTGTCCGGGTTGTTCTGCTGCCCGATCCCGGCAATGCGGACCCGGATCTCATACTGCCCGGGATCGACGAAGGTGACCGTGATCGTGTCGCGCTTGGGGTCCGGCCTGTTGCTGCGATAGGTGCGCTGGGCGAGCGTCGTCCACGCCCCGCTGGAGCCGACAGGGCGATACTCCGCCTCCACGCGCTCATTGACGTAGTACTTCTTCCCGTTTGTCCCGACCCCGAACAGGAGATAATCGAGGTTGAGCATGACCGACACGGTGTCGGGGCTGGTCGTGCGCACCGTCCAGTCGGTTGACAGCTCGGCTCCCGCGACGGTGTCCACGTTGGTGTAGAGCGGGATGCCCTGCTCTTCCATCCCCGGAAACCCGGACGTCCACACGACCACGCCCTCGTAGTCCGACAGGGGCGTGTCGCCGAAGTACAGCTCGTCGAAGCGATCGACGTTGATCCCCGGAGTGAGGACCATCGCCATGTTCTTGTCATAGCCCTCGTACCAGCTATAGTGCATCGACAGGATGTCGGGGACGACGCGGGTCGACCCGAACAGCAGGCCCAGCGGCTCGTGCGGGCGCAGGGCGTTGCGGGCGCCGGAGATGTTGTAGACGGAATCGCGGTTCTGGCTGTCGATCTTCGGCGGCTTCGGCCCGAGGACCTTGTTGATCAGCATCGAGCCGGCCATGAACACGGCGGCGTTCAGGGCCAGCGCGCCGAACGTTCCGGCGCCGAATGCCACGCCGCCAATGCCTCCGGCCGCGCCCATCGCAGTGCCAGCCAGCCCGCCGGTGAACCAGATCAGCACGATCATCGCCACGATCATCAGCGCCTGCTTGTTGACAGCGCCGCGCACTTCGATCAGTTGGCCGTGCTTGGGCTTGCCGCGCTCCCACAGCTGCACCGGGACCACGACGCCGCCGATCTTGCCCTCCCACGCATCCGCGCCGAGGTCCCCGGTGCGGGCGAGCATCGCCCCCAGCGTCTCGCCATCGCGGATCTCTACCGGCAGGTACTCCTGCCCCTCTAGCGTCACCGGATGCGGCGTGAACACCAGCGGCGGCTGGTCGATCACCGGAGCCAGCGAGGTCATCACGCCCATTCGTAGTAGCCCTTGATCGTGGTCCCGAAGTCCGGCAGGTCGCGGACGCGGTGGAGCACGGAACAGCCGTCCGTCTCGTTGGAATGCAGCACGTAGCCCTCGTGGTCGAGGTGGAAGTACAGGCCGACGTGGCCGCCCTTGCGGACCTTGCGTCCCATCAGCACGAGGTCGCCATCGGCCGGCGTCTCGGTCGGCGTGGCGTACTGCTCGACCCGACCAGCGACCACGGCATAGCCCCGGTCTCCACGCTCGCGGCCGTTCGGAAGCCGGACCTCGTGGCCGTACAGCTCGCGGCGCACGTGGGCCACGAAGTCGGCGCAGTCGAAGCGGTCCTCGTCGTAGATCAGCCCCACGAAGCGATCCAGCATCACGCGAACACCCCCGGCGTCAGGAACGGGGTGAACCGGATGCGCACCGCCTGCTGGCGCTCAATCGTGTCCACGCCCAGCCGGGCCGTGACGACGCCGTTGGACACGGAGACCGATTGGATTGGCAGGTGGAACTCGCGCTCGATCACGTCCGGGTTCGCGCGGGCGGTCACGCGCAGGATGGCGCTCACCGGGGTTCCGGGCGTCCACTGCTCCAGCTCGTCGGTCATGCCGGTCCCGGCGTTCGCGATCTCCAGCACCGCGCGTGCTGGCTGCCCCGGCACGTCGTCCGGAAGCTGGAAGCCGAACGGCACGCCGATGTACTCGACGCCCTGCGAAATCCAGTTTTGCGTGTCGGCAACTGCCCGCAGAGGGCCGGTGAACGCAGGAGACGTGATCTCCAGCAGAAGCAGCGGACTGTCGGTGTCCGTGACGCGCTGGCGGCGCTCGGTGAAGGTCAACGCAGGTACTCCAGAACCACGTCGCGCTGCGACCAGGAGAAGTCCGGGATCATCGGGATCAGCCGGCCGATGTCGCCGCCCTTGAAGCGGGCGGAGATGGTGGCGCCGGTTCGCGGATGCACGACATCGAAGAAGTCGATGCGACCGATGTCATCCATGTACCAAGTCTCGAAGGAGGCGGCGTCGGCTTCCGACTTGAACAGCAGGCGGGCGTTGATCTCGGCGACCGGTCGCGTGTTCAAGACGACCTGCTTCGCCATGCCCCGTTCCATCTCGGAGCGCTCCACGGCGGGCGAGATGGTCTCGCCGTAGCCGTCGAACAGGACGGTGACGTAGGACGGGAGGGCGGCCATCAGACGACCGGCCTCAAGCCATAGCGGGACTCGAAGGCCCGGTTGAACGGGCTTGCGCCCATAGCCACGTTGCCGGCCATGCCGCCCTCCATCTGCTTGACCATCACGTCGATCTGAAGCCCGCCGTCCGCACCCTGCGACTGCTGCACTTCGGTTCCGGCAGGGGCGTTGTGGACGTTGACCGTCACGCGCGGCTGCGCGCCACCGGCCGCCTGCCCCAGCGGGTACAGCGTCCCGGACTGGTTGGGCACGAAAAGCTCGGGCTTGCCGCCGTCGCCGACGACGTAGCCCTGCCCCGCCTGCAACGGCCCGCCGGCTGCCTTCTGGCCGCCGGTGAAGTAGCCCATGAAGCTCGCCCAGAATCCGCCGCCGTCCTTGCCCATGCCGCTGAAGCCAGCGATCAGGGCGTTGATCGCCTGGTCGGCCAGCGCATCGGCCGCCCGTTGCTTCAGGTTGTCGATCATTCGGCTGAACGCCTCGCTCGCGCTCCGGCTGCCATCGCTGATCGCCATGAAGATGTCTCCCAGGCCGCGCTTGAGGTCCATGGTCACGGCCTCGGCCTCGCGCCCGCGCTCGATCTTCTCGATCAGGTCGGAGATCGCCCGGCGCTCCTCGTCGGTCGCGGCCGCGCCGGCATGGCGCAGGGCGATGGCCTTCTCGCGCTCGACGTTGGATAGCCCGATCAGGCTGGCCTCGAACTCGAGGTCCTTGATGAAGTCCTGCGTCGCCTTCTTCTGGCGCTCGCGCGCGTCCTCTTCGTCGTTCAGCCGGGACAGGGTGTTGTTCGTGAACTCACGGCGGGCCGCGTCGGCCACTTGCTCGTGCGCCAGAAGCTCTTTCTCCCACTCGAGCCACGCCTTTTCCTCCTCGGTCGGGCGCTTCTCCTTCCCCCCCTTGCCCGCGCCTAGCGTGATCGGGCTCGCGTCCGGCCCGCGCAGGTGACGATCCTCGCCCATCGTCCCGGCAACGCTCGGGTCGATCCACCGCACCTGCTGCTCGGGGCTGGTCGGGTCGCCGAACAGCATCTCGTTCAGCGCGATGGTTTCTTCGACCTGCCGGCGGCGTTTGCGCAGCTGCTCCTCTGACAGTAGCCCCAGCGCGCCGAAGCCGGTCATGAAGCCGTTCTCGCGCCGGGCAATCTCCGCGTCGATCTTGGCGAGCTCGCGCTGCTGTTCAGCGATGTTCTCGCCGCCCATCTTGCGGTTGCCGCCCAGCTGCAGGTTCAGCCACTTCTGGGCTTCCTCGTAGGCGGAGCTGATCTCGCCGGCCAGCGTCACGAATGCGGAAGCCGCGTTGACCGCAATCTCGGCCAGGGCGTTGAAGGCGTTCTGGAAGTCGGGGTCCGTGATGGCCTCGGCGAGGTCCTCGATGGCGGACGCAAGGCCACTCGTCGCGCCGCTCGCCTCGTCCGCGCCGCCCACTAGCCCGGTCAGCGCGTTGCGGACTTCCTGCATCGCCCGGCCGACCGTGAGCGGCATCTTGTCGAACTCGGACTGGATCGCCTGCGACTGCGACAGCAGCGCCTGCACCAGCGCCTCGGAGCTGATCTTGCCCTCGTTGACGTACTGCCGGACCTTGCCGAACTCAATTCCCATGCCGTCGGCCAGCGCCTGGACAAGGCGCGGAGACGATTCGATGATCGAGTTGAATTCCTCGGCGCGCAGCGTCCCGCCGGCCATGGCCTGCGAAAGCTGCCGCAGGCCGCCCGACGCTTCCTGCGCCGTCGCGCCGCTGATCTGGAAGGTCTGTGTGATCGTCTCCGTCAAGCGGAGAAGGTCGTTCTGCGAGACGCCCAGCGAGCGCGTGGACTGATCCAGCTTCGCGTACAGGTCGACCACGCTGCCCAGCTCGGTGCTGGTCCGCTGCGCGATCTCGAACGTGGCCTTGTGCGCCTTGTTGAACGCTTCCTGCGAGGTCGTCGCCAGCCGCAGGCGAGCGGCCATGTTGGCGGAGGCGTCGGCCAGTTGGATGAAGGAGCGCGTCGCACCGACAACCACTGCCGATCCGATGACGCCAATGGCAACGCCCCACGCCTTGCCCAGCTTGTTCGCCGCCCGCTCGCTGCGGTCACCCGCAGCCGTCAGCTTGTCCAGGTCGCCCGTTGCCGACTTCGCGCCGCGACTATCGACCTTGATAACAAGACTTGCAGTCTCGGTCACTGGAGCCTCATGCGGTCAAAGTGGGCGATCACGTCCAGCTCCCAGCGGGCGAACGTGCGACGGGTCATGCGGGCGTGGGCCTCGAAGGCCGCCCAGTCGATCGGGGAAGGGAACAGCCCGGCGTGGCTGATGCAGTGGCCGAACTCGGGCGGCGGCTGCGGCTGGTCTTTCAGCAGCTCCGGCGTCTTGCCGGTGGCCTTGGCCGCCACCTGCAAGTGCTGCCGGAGGGTGGCCCCGTCCGGCTGGCGTTTGTTTAGGACTCGCTCGGACTCGATCCAGCGGTCGAGCTGGTCGAGCCGTCGCCGAAAAAACGCGTGGAGTCCGCCGCGAACTTGTCGAGCACGCGGCCGATCTGCGGAGCGCTGCGCAGGAAGTCCACCACGGCCTCCGGCGTGCAGGGGGTGTCGAACGACCAGTCGGCCACCAGCGCGGCCCACAGGCGCAGCTTCGCCTCCCGCTTGATCTCCGCGGCGGCGGCCTCGTCGCCCTCAGCTTCGAGCAGTGCCGCCTGGATCCCGGCCACCTCGGCGTCGTTCGCGTCCTGGAAGGCGTCGGACCACACATGCCGCACCTGTAGCCAGTGCTCGGTCGGCGAGCCATCGGGCGCGAACAGCGCCAGCCGCTTGCCCTCGTTCGCCCGGTCGCGGGTCTTGAACACGTCCATGCCAGACATCAGGCGCTCCGGGTGATGGTGACCGTGGTCTGCGCCGTGCCGTCGTAGCCCGCCGAATAGGTGAACTGGTTGACGATCGCGTCCGGACCGGGCACCGCGTCGTCGGCCTGCGTGTAGGCCACGTCCGGGAAGGTGAACTTGAGCGTGTTGGTGCCGTCGCTGAACGTGTGCTCGATCGCGCTGGCGGTCTCATTGAGGAACTTGGCGTACAGGCCGCCCGTCTCGCGGTAGGCCGACAGGGTGCCGGTCGCGGTGAACACGCCGTTCTGCACGTCGTAGGCCGCGCGGCTGCCGAGCGCGAAAATCGGAGCCATGCCGTTGGACAAGGTGAAGCTGTGCGAGGTGGCGTAGGCCAGCGCTACGCCGCCCTCGGTCACGCTGCCGACGCTGGTCACCATCGCGTCACTGGTCGACGCAGCGGTGGTGAAGTCGGAGTCGACCGGCACGGTGTACGGCTCGGCGTCAGTGCCGATCACGCCGAAGGTGAACATCACGCGAGCGTCGATGTCGGCGGAGGCTGCGAGGGTGTTGATCCGGCAGCCGCGGTAGATCACGTCCTCGCCGGTGTCGGTGTGGCGCTTGAGGATGGCGATCGTGCGGACGGTCGAGCCGACCTTTAGCACGTTGGCGGTCCACGCCGTCTGCTGCATGAGGTACATCAGCAGGTCATTGAAGCTGCCATGCGACAGCTCGCAGACGATCTCGCCCTGCGTCGAGTAGGTGCCCTGCTTCGCCTTCTTGCGCTGGCGCGACTGGTTGATCTCGGCGGAGTCGACCTGGGCGACGTTGCGCGTCAGGCTCGAGGTGTTGAAGCGGATGGGCTTCCACACCGGAGTCTCCGGGATCTCGCCCGCGACCTCCTCGATGTAGTAGAACTTGACGGCGGAACCGGCTGCGGCCATGGGTTAAACCTCGGGTCTGGTTGAAAGTGCGGAGTAGCTGACAGACACGCTCACGCGCTGCCAGCCGTCCACGCGGCGGATCTGTGAAACGGATGCGGACCGGACGCGGACGCCCTGCCCCTCGTGGGTAAACCGGCGGCCCGCGATGAAGTGCGCGCGGATGCGGTCGGCGTGGCCCAGCAGGACGGCGCGGGGATTGCCGCCGACTTCGGGCACGCTCACGTCGATCTGGTAGACGCCGACGTGCTCGTCCTGGCCTCCGACGCCAAGCGTGGCGATGTCAGCGCCGGCGCGGAGGTGGGTCAGTTGCGCCCAACGGTCGTACGGCGGGCTGAAAATCTGCGCCTCCGTGGCAATGCGGCCCTCGAACGTCGGGCCAAGCGCCGCCACCGCCGCGACTTCGAGGGCGCGGTCGATTGACGCTTCGGACATGGGTCAGACCTTGTTCTGCCGGATGGCTCTCGCCACGATCTGGTTGATGCGGGACATGCTCACGCGGACCATGCCGGCGGGGGCTTGCTTTCGGCTCCAGCCGTCGTATTCGATCCGATGCGCGTATGGCAGGTTGTTGGCGAGATAGGACACATCGCCCAAGCCCCCGACACCCGCCGCAATCTTGGCAATCGTGGTCGCGCCGCTCTTGTCGGTGCTGGTCAGCGCGCCGGTTGCTGGAGATCCGGTGGACACCTGCCAGTTGCCTTTCAGGCGGCCCCCGACATATCCGGGCGGTGGCGGATTCTTCCACTCACTCGGATTGCCGACCGGCGTGCGCTGCACCACCTCGCGGAACAGCGCGAAGGTGATCGCGCGCACGGTGGCGTCTGCGGCCTTCTCGGACTTCACCGCGAAGGCGCGCAGGTCGGCCGCGAAGGTCATTTCGTCGCGTTCGCCTTGTAGAGCACGGCCACGCCGGCCGGAGCCAGTGGCGCCACGCTCTCAAGCTGCCAGACGGCGCCATTGGCCTCGGTCAGCGTGGTCGTTTCGTCCGGCGCCCACTGGACATTCGGAGCGATCAGCACGCGGCGGTCGCCAGCGCGGACCGTGCCGTTGAGGTAGTCGCCATCCTTGTACGGCAGCACCGCGGCACGCACGGGCTGCGTCTGCTCGGTGTCCGGCGTCATGGTGCCGGTCACCGGATCGTAGGTGCCGGACACGATGCGGTTCAGCGTCACCGTCTGGCCGAACTCATCCAGCAGCGCGGCCGCGTCGGCTGCGCTGGCGGCGTAGTCGAAGGCCATGTCAGGCGCGGTGCGCCGCCACGAACAGCCCGCGGCGCTCCAGGTAATCGGCAAACTGCACCGCGCTCGGGCGCTCGGGCGCCGCGCGGGACAGGCGGCCGCGGTTCTCGACCACGGCGTACTCGGTTTCCATCACGTCGACCTTCTGGCGCACCACGGCGCCGCGCTTCATCTCTGGCGGATTCTGGTCGTCGGCATAGATCTCGGCAGCCAGCGCCATCTGTCCGTACCGCACGCCCGCCGGGATCGCATCGGCGGGCAGGTGCTCGCCGTCCACGACCACGCCTGCGCGCGGCCAGGCCAACGCCTGACCGCCAACTGCGCGCCCGCCCTTCCAGCGCATCGCATTCATGGCCTCGGCGGCCCGGCGCAGCAGGACTTCCTGCAGCTCCGTGTCCCACGGCAGCTCCCAGCCGTAGGCGGCGGCCCGGTCGGCGAGCTCCAGCGCCGTGGCGTAGCTGTCGGCGTTGGCCTTGCCGGTGCCGTCCTCGATTTCAAGCGCCACGCGCACGCCTCCGCTTCGGGGACTTCACAGGTTCCGCCGCCGGCGCGGCAAACTCAACCGGACGGCCCGGCAGCAGGTGCTCGACCAGGAATCGCGTCGCGGTGCCGTCGGCCATCTCGGCCAACGTCCACTGCGCGTAGGCCAGCCGCTCGAAATAGGCGCGCCGCTCGGCGACCGAAGGAAGGTCCGGCCCCGCCAGCTCGGCGTAGGCCGCGGGGCCGTAGGCGATGACAGGCACGCCCGCAAGCAGGGCCTCGTGGCCTGCATTGCTGTTCCAAGTCACCACCAGTCGCGCGCCGGCCAGCGCCTCGGCCAGCGTGCCGTCGACGGGCTCGCCGCCGAGCGGATGCGGCCGGTAGCGCGCGCCGGGGTACTGCTCGAGCGTGGATTCGACCCACGCGCGCAACGCGCCGTCGTCCATGCCGTGTGCAGCGTCGCCGGGAACCTGCCCCAGCACCAGCACGTAGCCCTCCGGATCGCCGCCTCGGGCATGGACCGTGAGGCCCAGCGCGTTGAAGCGATCCGCAGGACACGCGAATTCGGGGATGCGGTTGAGGCCGCCCAGCCCGACCTGGTAGTACACATCGCGCGCCATGTAGCCAAAGTCGACCACCAGCGCGGGGATGCCCGACGCCGCATGGTCTCGCACGCAGGCCGCGCCACGCCCACGCAGGCCGGTGACCACGATCAGGTCGAACCGCTCGACCTGCCCGTCGCCGTAGTCGGACAGCGACCGCATCGCCACCCGATGACCCGCTAGCGAAAAGCCGGCGCACAGGGCGCCGGCTTCCGCGTTCTCGTGGCGGGCGAAGATCCCGACGCGCATCAGCGCGACTGGATAACCACGCCGGCGAGGTCCTTGTGGGACGAGTAGATCTTGTCCCAGTTGGTGCCGGTGCCGACCGCCGCGTCCGCCGGGTTCTTCCCGCCGTTGGCGACGTCCCAGGTGAAGCCCTTGATGCCCAGGTTGTAGGCGTACTCGCCTTGCAGGCGGATCATGATCTGCTCCAGACCCGTCACTTCCTGCATGGTGATGTACTCCTCCTCCGTCTCCTCCACGACCAGCGCGCCCGAGGTCAGGCCGAGGGTGAAGTAGTCGGTCGTGGGATTCGAGCCCGCGCTGGTCACCAGCAGCGAGTCCGAATCGGTCACGATGATCGGGCGGTTCAGGGTCAGCGGGCTGGCCTGCACCACCGCGGTGTTGGCCACCACGTCGCCGTTGTTGGTCGGGCTGATCTGGTACTGCAGCAGGTCGAAGACGACCTTGGAGTGCATCACCCAGGCGTCGATGCGGCTGGCCGCGTCGCCGAACTTCGCCAGCGCGTCCACCAGGGCGGCCGTGTTGACGGTGCCGTTGGTGGCGACGGTGTGCTTGTTGGCGGACTGGGCGTTCAGAGCGGCACGCGCGGCGCGCAGGGCGTTGTTCAGCATCTCGGCCTGCACGTCCTTGGCGGTCTGCTGGCCCGCGGCGACCCGGATGGCGTCCATGGACAGGCCGGGCTTGAGCAGCGCCGAACGGGTCCACTCGACCGGGCCGATCTTCCGGTTCAGCTTGACCGACGCGATCTCGGCCTGCGTCAGCTTCTTGGCGGCGGCGCTGGCGACGCTGGTCTGGTCCTGGCGCGACACGAGGCCACCGGCGTTCTGGAAGAACGCGGCGTAGTCGAAGTCGCCCGGCTTGCGGTTGGAGCGCAGCAGGATGGTGCCGTTCGAGCCGGCGTTGAACTTGTCGACGGCCTGGGCCATCACTTCCGAGTAGCCCGTCTGGAAGAACGGGTCGCGGAACTTCATATCGGTGGGGAGGGAGGTTGCCATGGTGGCGGATCCTTATTCGGGGAGTTTGTTGTAGGCGTCCACGCCGTGCTTGCCGATGTACTCGGCCTTCGCGGCGACGGACATGCCCGATCGCTTGAGGCTTTCGCCTCCGGGCGGGAGCGCGCTGGCGTTGCCGCCGTCGGCGCCGTTGGCGCGGAAGTGCTTGCCTTCCTCGCCGCCCGCCCACTCCGTGATGAAATCACCCAGCGACTTGTCGCCAGCCTTGACCACGCGCGCGCCGTTTTCCTCGGCCACCTCGACCGAGCCACCCAGCAGGGCCTTGGCGGCCGTGAGGTGCACTGGGTTGGTGACGCCGGCCTTGGTCAGCGCGTCGGTCAGAGCCGCATCCTTGAGGCTGCCGGTGTAGGCGTTGGCGATCTCGTCGCGCGCCTTGGTGGCGACTTCGAGGTCGGTCGCGGCCCTCTTGGCGGCCTTCTCGGCTGCCATTGCCTTGTCCTTCCACTCGTCGCGCTCACGCTCGACGGCTTCCAGGTCTGCGGGGTCGATCTCGGCGTTCCTGCGGAGCTTCTTGTTCAGCTCGATGAGCTCCGCATTCTTCGCCTTGAGGCCCTTGACCTCCTCGGCGACCGCTTCGGCAATAGCTTGCTTGACCTCGGGAGAGGTCAGGTCGATGGTTTCACTCACGGTTGGCCCCTTGGGCAGATGGATGCGCCTTGCGCTGGGATGCTCCGGCTTGGCCGGAAGCGGAAAACGAAAAGCCCCGCCGGCGCAAAACGCGGGCAGGGCTTCGGATCGTGGAAAAGTCTGCCCTACCGGCGGGCCAATGTCAAGGAAGCCCGGCGAGCTTCCACGCCAGCGGTTCGAGTCGCTTGATCTCGTCGAGCGTCAGCGGCTGCCAGCGGCGATCCAGCTGCAGGCGCGCGAAGTCGCCAGCCGACAGGCCGCCATCGCGCAGCAGCTTGCCCCGGGTCGGCCCGAGCACTTCGTCCTGGAAGGCCGCCGGCTGGCCCTTGAGCCAGTCGTAGTAGCTGGTCGTCGCATCAACCGGGCCATCCATGCTGGACCGCTTCTCGCCCTCGGTCAGCGCCGCCCACTCGTCCTTGAGGACCGGGATCGTGCTCGACCGGCAGTTGACGTGCGCGGGTGGGACAGGCCCCTTCCCGAACTGGAAGATGCGCCCGTCCAGCGCCCGGCACGTCGCGCTGGTACGCCCGTCGAGCGTGGCGGTCCACTGGTAGCCCTTGAACAGGTCCGCGTTCGCTCCGAACGTCTCATGGCGCGCCGTGGCGGACACATGGGCCACGCTGGTGTTGACGATTGCGCGAGCGTTGCGGGCCGTGATCGCCAGCACCCCGTCGGCGTACCCCGCCGCGCGGGTCCCCCGGATGGCCGTCACGATCTGCGCCGCGGTCTGCCCCTGCGCCACGCCAAGCCGGATGGCGCCGGCGATCCGCGCGCGCTCGGCATCGGTGAAGCTGGCAAGGAAGCCGGCGAGCAGCTTGCCATTGCCAGCCGCCAGCGGTTGCACGGACGCGGCCGCCCACAGCTGGCCAGCCGTCGGCACGTTGGGCAGGAACCCGGCCGCCGACAGCGACCCGGCCACCGCCTGCCCTTCGTAGGCAGCAAGGTCGCGCAGGTCCAGCTCGAGCTGGCGCGTGAATCGATGCAGGGTCCCCGAGAGGATGGCGTCGACCTCGCGCAGCGTGGCCTGCAGGCGGTCGCGCTGGAAGGTGGTCAGACCGCCCCGGGTCAGCGACTCGCGGATCCGCCTGTCAAGCTCGCGCAGGAAGGCCGCGAACTTGCGCGCCTCGCCCTCCTTCAGCCGCTCGAGGTAAACGGCGTGCCGCGTGGTGTCGTCGGCAAAGGCAAGCGCGGCCATCAGGCGGCCTCGTCGACATCATCGAGCGCGGGGCCGGTCGGTCCAGCCGCCTCCAGCTCGTCGCGGATCTCGTCGTCGGTCTTGTCGGCCGCGATCAGTCCGATGGCGCGGCAGTAGCTCCAGAAGTCGGCCTCCGGCAGCTTGCCGGACTGGACAGCCGCCAGCGCCTGCGCCATCTGCTGCGCGTCGAACTGCACGCCGCTGAACTCGGTGGAAATGGTGAAGTCCGTCTCCCCGCCCGCGTTGGCGAACTGCGCGACCCACCGCAGGGCCGCGCGGTAGGCGTCGGAGACGTTGTCGCAGACGATGCTGAGGACCGAATTGCTCGTCTTGTCGTCGCTGGCCGCTTCCGTCGCGGTACGGGTCGCCTGCCCCGGCGCGATAAGGCGCGCCCCAAGCTGGGCCATCAGCTCGACCTTGTGCTTCATTTCCTCCGAAAGCGCGGACACGGGCTGCGCCTGAAGCATGGTGACGCCGCCCGGCGCGATGCCGATCGACCGGCTGCCAACATACATGCCCTCCTTCTGCATCAGGGCAATCTGTTCCTCGTTGATGTGCTCGCCAGTCAGCCACACCTGCGCCTGCCCAGCGAAGAACAGCGATTCCTCGTGGTCGGCGCTGTTGCGGAGGTGCGCGATGTTCAGGTCCGCCAGGTCGTACAGCGGCGGCTGATCCGGGCTGGCGTCGTTGTTGGTCGCGCCTACGAAGGTGAAAGGGATCTCCCGGAACGGCTGGCTGCGGCCATCGGTCGGCGCGAAGGTCTGGTACGGCTCCCACGTCCCGGTGGTCGGGTTCTCCCGGTACACCTGCTGCACGTAGCGGCCGCGGATCAGGCGCAGCACCCGGTACTGCGTCCGGGTCTCGAGCGTGAACTCGCCCCAGTCCTCGTACCCTTCGCGCAGCACGACCAGTGTCAGGACGTTGCGCGCGCCGACCTTCTCACTGCGCCAGTTGATGATCTGCTCGGCCGGGTACAGCTGCACGGTCGGCCGGAAGCCAGCCATCTCCGCCTGCGCTACGGTCAGGCCACGGCCGCCGCTCGGATAGTCGACCAGCAAGCCGGCCCGGCCCGTCTGGAGGACGTCCGACACGACCGCCTGCGCCTGGTTGACCAGCCCAACGCCCGAGCCATCCGCGTCGCGCAGAAGGTAGTCCAGCCCCGGCAGCTTGACCTCCGGCCACTTGCCGAACGCGATGCCGACCATGGTCGGCAGGGTTCGCCCGGTGGCGTTGAAGTAGTAGGCCCGCTTAACCCGCTGCTCATTGCGCAGGCGGTTCTCGTCGCTCTCGTCGTGCGGGTTGACCGGGATGATGTAGTCGCCGCCCTTGACGGCCTCGCTTCCGGCCACGGCATCGCGCACCAGCTTCCATGCGGCCTGCTTGGCCCGCACTTCGGGTCGGACGAAATCAACGCTCATGCGGCAAATCCCAGTTTGATGACGGTGGCTGGCTTGCGGATCGGGTAGCGGTAGGCCATGAAGTAGCCCGCGGCGTCGACGACATGGTCGAGGCCGCCGGCCTTGTCCGGCTCGCCGTGCTTGTCATACGCCTGCTTCTCCATGCTCTCGACGAGGTCGGGGCAGCCGGCCGGGTTCACCCGATAGCGCCGCACGCCCTCGCTGTGGATCATCTTGTTCATGGCCAGCACGAGGTCCTTGACCCTCGGATTGGACGGGTTGGCGCGCACGCTGAAGCCCGCCTGCCGCAGCACGGCGAGGTCGGATTCACTGGCGTTGTTCGACTTGCGCGACGCGCCGCTGGCGTCGGGGTAGACGATGACCTTGTGGCCCTCGTAGCGCTTGCGCAGAAGGGCCGCCATGGCTGGCGTATCCAGAACCCCCGTGTGTTCCATGACCGCGTGCGGGTCGTCGCCACGCAGGACGTGGATCACCGCGGACATGCGGCCCACGTTGAAGTCCATCCCGACGTGCAGCGGCTCCGATGGCTCGATCCGCTCGCTGCTCGCGTTCTTCGCCCGGTCGAACTCCGGGTAGACCGACCCGGCCACGAGGTTGACGAACTCGCCGTCGAGGTAGGCCGCCAGCAGTTGCGACGGGTACGTCGCGCGCAGGCTGTCGATGTAGCCATCGGGCAGGTTCGCCGCGTTGGATAGCGTCGACGCCTTGATGATCCGGTAGCCCGGCCCGCCGTTTCGCACCCAGCGGTCGTAGACGAACCGGAACCCCTCGGGCGTCGTCGCCACCCCGACCGTGTTGGCCGACCCGTCCGGCTTCTTCTGCCGGTTGCGGGCAATGATCTTGTTCCACGCGGTGCGCGCCTTGTCCTCGGGCAGCGTGTCCAACTCGTCGACCAGCGAGTCGGCGACCTCGTAGCCGATGATCCGCTCGGGGGCATCCATCGTGCGGAAGATGACGCTGCCCGCGTTCTCGACGTGCAGGATCTTGTCGTTCTTGTTCTGCTTGTACGGCAGACCCCACGCTTCGAGCGTCTCCATGAAGCGCGGGAACGCGATGGTGGTCACTAGATCGTAGGTCGGCAGGTAGTAGGCCACCGACTGTTTCGGGTACTGCAGCTTGAGCGCGAGCGCCCGGGTCACGGCCGCGTGCGTCTTGCCTGCTCCGAACCCCGCGACCATGGCCGGGAATCGGTCGGCCGCCGTCACGAAGTCGTATTGCGGAGCAGTCAGCTCGACGCGCACGGTCAGTCCTCGCGCGCCGGGGCCTCCGCAGCGCGCACGATCTGGATCACGGGCAGTCCGGCACCCTCGACCTTGGCGTCCAGGTCGACGGACTCCTTGGGCTTGCCCCAGCCGCGGTCAAGCACGGCGCACGCGGCGCGGAACCGCAGGTCCGGATCATGCTTCGGCTCGGTCAGCTCGACCAGCACGTTGAACATCTCCAGCGTCTTGGCCCGCGCAAGCTGCGTCAGCGTCTCCCCATTCGGCCCCACGCGCGGAGACCGGCCGCCGGGATTGCCGGACTTGCCCTTCTGGAAGCTGGTCTTGTTGGCGTGCTTGGACTTGTCGGACACGTTACTTAATCACTCCTTGTTGCTTGAGCCTTTGCAGGCAGCCGGCCGTCTCGACGCGCTGCGTCAGGACGTGCTCGGCGTAGGCTTGCCACTTCCACGCGTGGAGCTGCCACACGGCGATCTGCCGATCGTTCGCCATCGGCGGGACCGGGGCGTCAACCTGCGGGGCGTCGTAGGCCGCGCAGTCGACCTTCGGCGGCACGAACACGATCTCGGCCTTCCCCAAGCTCGCGCACGAGGTCAGGATCAGGCAGAGGGCAAGCATCAGGAACAGGCGGGCGCGGTGCATGGGCGATGGCCTCGACAGTGGCGGCGCGGTCGTGGTGGACGGCAAGGTGGTCGGCGGCGACGGACCGCGCGATGACGGTCTCCGCGTCGGACATCGCCTCGCGCACGAGGGTCGCGCGCAGAGCGTCGCGCTCGGTTTCGAGCGAGTCGGCGCGGGCGATGGCGGCCGTGACTCGGCCGTCCGCGCGTTCGGCACGCCATAGGGACCAGCCCAGCGCAAGCGCCAGTCCTAGGACGGCAGCCAGAAGGATGCGGATCACCGGATCAGCGACCCGACCAGCCCACCAACGAACTGCGCCCACTCACCGCCGGTCATGTAGTCGAACGCCACTAGACCAGCCGCAACGACTGCCAGAAAGGCGATCAGGTTGCGGACGCGGGCGCTCACTTGCGGGCCACCCTGTAAATCCAGTCACGCAGGCGGGTCGCCAGCGCATCGGCGGGCGGGTACGCCTTGACCAGCAGGGCCCCGGCGAGGAAGGAAAGGAATTCGGTCATTGGATACACACCTCGTACTCGGCCTTGCGGCGGTTGGTCAGGCCACGAACGCGCTTGCCGCCGGCGTAATCCCAGCGCAGCAGCTCGCGGCACCATTCGGACGCCGGAGCGCCTGCGTTGAGCTTCCGAACCAGCGTGGAGCGGCACGCGGACGGCGTGCCCACGTTGTAGGCCCAGCTAATCAGGGCGGCCCCCTGCGGCACCGTCACTGGGCGGGAAATGCACCTGAGCAGCCCGTCCGCGTACTCCCGGACGCTCGCCTCCAGCATTGCCTTGCACTCGGCTGGCGTGTAGCGCCTCATCGGGGCGTTGGTCTCGCCGTAGCAGACGGTCCACTTGCCGACCAGGTCCTTGTACGGATCGGTCCGGAGCCCCTCCCACGGCGCGATGATCGCGGCCGCAGCAAGCACGAGCGCGGCGACCGAGCCGCCGACGACCTTGGCGCTAGTCCGTTCCGCCATAGCTCCGCATCCTCATCTCGTGCTCGGCGTGCTCCCGCTTGTCGCGCCGGCGGTTGAACCACCACTGCTCCGCAAGGCCGGTCACGGCCACCACGGCGCCGACGATGGCTGCGAACTCGCTTGCCGTCATGCCGAAGAAGAAGGCGCTGGCGCCCCCGCCGTAGGCCGAGAGCTTGCCCGCCGTGATGATCGCGGCGTCGGTCTTGTCCTGCATCCCCTGTCCCTCAGTTGAGAGCGCGGCTGCAGGCCGGCCCGTCCATCTCCGCCTCGACATCCGCCAGCAGTGCGCGGGCGTCATCTACGAACCGGGCCATGTCGTCGCTGGCGTACGCCGCAAGCAGCGAGCCCTCGGCATTGCGCGCGAGGATCATCACCTCGGTCACGTCGCCGGCGCAGGCCAGGTCGTGCAGATCTTCGATCAGCGCCTCGGCGCGCTCGCGTGTGTTCATGTGCAGTCCACGGCGTCGACGCCGCCTCCGGTGTGCGGGTCGAATTGGGATGCGACGCGGACGGCAGCGCGGGCGTCGGCCCCCATCGCCATCGCCCCCAGCGCGAAATCGGCCCCGGACCCGAGCGCCGCGAACGGCTCCCGCACCTTGACCTCGCGCAAGTAGGGCCACGTCAGCCAGAAGGCTTCACCGCCGCGGACGACGAGGAACTCGCTCTCAGCCTCATCCGGCAGCTTCGGCTTGTCGTCGCCTGCCTGGAGCCACGCGGCGACCTCGATCAGCTGGTCCATGGTCCCGGCGCCGGCGAGATGCCCGCCCTCGATCGGGAAGATCTTGCAGGTGGCCATGTATCCGGCCATGCGCCTGTCCGCCGCCAGGGTCTTGCCGTCCCAGACAACCGTCGTCATGCGGCCCCCCGCACGAACATGCCGGCGTGCACGCGAGAGCGCGCCACCTCGCCGTGCTCCCGGTGGTAGATCAGGGCCTGCATCGGGCGGCCGGAGCGCCAGCCGCCGTTGTAGGCGTAGGCGTCACGGGCTGCGAGCGTGCCGAAGCTCTCGACCGTGACGCCGGCGAACTCGCGCCGGCTCTCGTGGTGCACATGCCCGGTCAGCCAAGCGCGGTGTTCGGTCTCGCCCCAGTCGCGGGCGCGGTCGACCGCCATGACGCCTGGCAGCTTGTCGGGCTTGGCTGTGTGGCCGTGGTGCACGCCGAGCAGGACTTTGCCGAAGCGGTAGTAGGCGAACAGGCCCGGCGCCGTCTCGACGGTCACCCGCGGCTCGCGCTCGTAGGCCACGGCCAGCAGGCGCGACAGCCACAGGCCGCCGGACTCGTCGTGGTTGCCGGGCACACTGATGACGTGGACCCGCTTGTGCTTGGTCAGCGCCGACTCGATGCACTGGCGCATGGTCATGACCATGACGTCGATGACCTTGGCGTAGCGCCCGTCCGCGTCGAGGTTGTGGCCGCTGCGCGGAGTGACCGCCGCCAGCCCGTCGAAGTGGGCGGCGTCGCCAAGGTTGATGACCACCGCCGTCTCGGTCGCTGGGGCCGCCTGGACCAGCGCATCCATGGCGTCGCAATGGACCTGGCGGGCGATGTCGAGGTTCCAGTCCTCGCCGGTCTCGTCGGGCCAAGAGAGCATCCCGAAATGGGGGTCGCCGATCGGGTAGACGGTCAGCAGGTCGTCGCGGAACACCCCGCGCGCCTTCCGCGCCTTGACCCTCGGAAGATCAGCGGCCATGGCGTCGATCGCCGCCAGTTGCAGCTCCCGCTGGCGCTCCATGTCCGCCGTGGTCTTGATCCACTGCGCTTTGATCGATCCGTCAGGGCCGACCAGCGTGGATATCCCCTGGGCCATGTAGCCGTCGGGCACGGGGCGCAGGGCCCCCGAATCGGGGCGCAGCGTCCAGGTGCGCCCGCAGTCGGCGCAGAGAGCCCGGCCGGAGCCGTTGCGCTTGCCGGCCTCGCTACCGCAGTGGGGGCAGATCATCAGTCGCCCGTGTCCGTGCGCGGGGGGTTCGGACGGCGGCGTTCGCACAGCGAACGCGGTAGCGACTCCCTCGCCCCTCGGGCCAGCGGAGCGCCGGCGGCCTCCAACTCCTTCTGGAGCAGAGCCAGCGCCCGCCACGCAACCTTGGCCGAGTGACGGATGCCGTCGGTGTCGACGGTTCCGCGCTCGAGGAAGTGGCGGATCAGGGCGTCGCCCTCGTCGCCGGACTTTGCCCGCGCCCAATGCAAGGGCTCGCCCGGATTGTGCTGGTCGTTGCCCTTGGCGGACAGCCGGGCCACCTCAGCCAGCGCAGCCGGGAAGTAGTCGAGCACGCCGGTGGCCAGCGGGAGCGCCTTGCGCGCCGCTGCGTCAGTCGGGAGGGTCATGCGGTCCTCTGGCCGGAAAGAGAAACGCCCCGGCGCTTGAGCGTCGAGGCGTCGGGCCGGGCGAACTAACGCCCGGCGGGGTGAGGTGCGGGCGACCGGAACCCCGGTCCGTCCAGCAGCCGCAACACGCGGCAGTGTGGAGTCTGCACGCAAGCGGCGGAGGAAGTCAAGCCGGCTCCCAGCGGATGCAGACCTCTTGCGACTGCGGGACCATGACGATGGCCTTCCCGACCGGCATGGGCATCATCACCTGCCGAACCTCGGTCGCCGTGCATCGCCACTCATCCTTTCGCAACTCGATGACCGGCGACCGATAGTCGGCCCAAAAGACGTAGGCGATAAGGGCAATCACGGCGACGGCGCAAGCCCAAAGCGCCCGCTCTAGCCACCTCACGACTCCGCCCTCCACCGCCGCGCCGCCAGGGCCAGCGCATCCTCGGCTGACTGCTCCAGCAGCAGGCAGGCGAATAGCACCGCCTCGCCCCAGTCCTTCGCCGCCACGCCCTCCGGGGCCGGCGGAACCTGCCAGCCTCGCACGACGGCGTTGAGGGCGTAGAGGGCGACATGGCCCGTAAACGGCCTCAGGCGGCGCACAGAGGCCGTCCGGTCCCCGGCCAGCACGCCCCCCAGCCAGCGCAGCACACGGACCGCCTGCGCCTCCCCAATGCGCCCTGTGACCATCGCAAGCGCCACGTCCGGCCCAACGTCGCCCGGATCGGACCGCCCGAAGCTCAGCGCCGCGGCGATCATGTGGTCCGGCGGAACAGTCGGGCGGTCGCCGCCCCCCATGCCCGGCTCCCGATAGCCGCCCCGACCGGCCAGGGCCATGACGCGCTCGCGGAACGGAGGCCGGCTGCGCGGCTCGAAGGTTTGCGCCGTCGCGGGGGCGGTCACGCCTGCACCTCGTCGGACTTCACTGGGACCAGCCGCACCCGCAGGGCGCGGCCCGCCATCGCGCGGATCTTGCCCCAATCCGGCTCGCCGCCCATGAGCACCATGGCGTACAGCCCCGGCACGTACAGCCAGCGCCACCACCACGCCAGCCTGGCTTCCACCCGATACGCTTGCTCGACCTTCACTCCGCACCCCCTCTATTTCGCCCTGTGCGGCCCTGTGAGCCGCGTTCGTTGTTTCCGGTACGGCCCACCGCAGCCGACCGCCACGTCGCCCTCCTGCGTCGATTCAGGGCCGTTTGCGGCCATGATCTCGACCAGGACGCCGTACTCGCCGCGCTTGCACTTCGCCTGCCCGTACTCCCACCGCACCCGTGGGTCGCGGTCGTCCACGCCCAGGCGGTCCGCCACGCCGTCCCGCACGCCCTTGAGCGCGCCGCGCAGGTTGTCGTCGTCCAGCTCCCCGGCCGACAGCCGTGTCAGGCGCACTACGCACGGCAGGGCATGGGCCGGGCACAGGGCGGCGGCCGTGCGGCGCTCGGACTTCCGGCGGCGCGCCAGGACGGACCAGTGCCCGTGGCTCCCGTTCGGGCCGAGCGTGCGCAGCGGCAGTTCGACGGCCGCGCCTGCGGGGCGGAGGCCGAACACGGCCATGAGCGCATCCGCAGCCGCCCGGCTCACGCCACCACCCCCATTCCTGTACCAGCCAGTACACGAACCCTGACAGCAGGGACGTCTGTCATAAGTGCAGACAAATCGGCAGCAGGTCGTTTGACGGTTATAGCCCTGATGTAGCAAGGCTTAGAGAGATATAAAGAATAAAAAAAACTACTCTTTCTCTTTCTCTCTCCCTTCGCGTATAGGGGGGCCTTCGCGTATAGGGAGGGCCTAGGCCCTATAGACCCTGTTGACGATTTGACGATTTGACGGTTTTTAGCAAGTTCTTGTTTCATAAGTGTTTTTTGCACCTTTAAATGGCAGCGGCCGGAAAACCGTCAGCAGGCCGTCAGGCGGCCTCGTCCTCTTGGTCCCCTGATGCGACGTAGGCGGACCGAGTCCGGCCGCGGCCAGATGGCCCCTTGCTGTCCCGCCGGGCGATCAGCCCCTCGTCGGCCAGGGCTTTGAGAACCTGATCTCGCTGGCGCGGGTCCAGGCCCGCGAACGTTCGGCTGTTGCGGCACAGCTCGCGCATCGTCAGCCCGTGATCTCCGGCGCGGCGGATTGCCTCAACCGTGGCCGCCCGCCACTGGCCGAACAGGGATCCGGTCATGTGGGTGCGGATGGCCTCGACCGTCTGGCCGGTGTAGTGGCGCACGTAGTCGATCGCCCATTCCGCGTGTTCCTTGCGGATGAATGGCAGGGCCACGTTGTCGGACACGGCCAGCATCAGGGCGATGCGCAGCGCCTTCTCGCGGCTGCGCCCGTACATCTCGCCAAGCGCCTCGCCTTCCAGTGCGTCCATGAGGTCGTTGCACTCGACCTCGAACGCACGAAACAGGGCCTTGGCCTCCGGCGTGAAATCCACGACCCGCGGGACGGGGATCGAGTCAGCCGGCATGTCCAGGCCGGACAGGTTGCCGCCCTGCCCTTCGCGCACGGCCCGGCACCACTCCGTCAGGCTGTCCGGAACCTCGAGGGGATCGCACTCGCGGCTGAGTTGCCGCCCGATGGACGACTCGACGATCAGCAGGCGGTTAAGGAATCCGCCCTCGATCGCTGCCTCGGTCAGGCTTTCATAGAACGTCTTGGGGGTCGTCATGCCCAGCAAGGTCAGGCTTGGGCGATGGACCACCCGGGACGCCATTTCGGCGCGCTGCTCAGGGCGCAGGGACATGGTGCTGTAGCCCTGCGGGTACAGGGAGCTTCCGAACAGGCCCCACAGGCTGGTCAGGCTGTCGAGGGCGCCACGCTTGTGGTAGTTGCCCTGGGCCTTTGAGTTCCCCAGCAGCGCGCCCAGCTCGTCGATGATGGTCAGTTGCGCGGGCTGGTGGTGAAGCGACGAGAACACAGCCGCGTCCGATGTGTACCCGGACGGGCCGATCAGGGCTCCTAGCCCCGCCTCGGCCAAAGCCGCGTAGAGGACGGTTCGTGCGTGCTCCTTGCCACTGGCCGACTTGCCCACGTTGACGAAGTACATGGCCGTCCAGTTGTCCATCGTGGTGCGGTAGCGCCGCCCCATGACGATGGATGCGAACGCCAGCGCGGCCTGCACGGCAAACTGCGGCTGCGGCTTGGGCGCCGTCCGGTTGCACAGGTCGACGAAGGTGCCAAGGGCACCCGGGATCCGCAGCAGGTGGTTCGGGGTCGTGGTCTCGGCGGGGCGGTAGGGGACGATGTTCTCGGCCGGCGTCGCGGCCATCGGAGCCGCGTCATCCCATCCTGCATTCCGCTCGCAGACGAAGATAGACTGGACGTGCAGCGGACCGCCTGCGTTTAAGGTGCGACATTTGGCCGTGGTGCTCCCGTCATAGTTGACGGCGCCCTGGCTCCAGGTGTCCCAGATCTCGAACGCCTCCGGGGCCTCCGTGCTGTGCAGGGCCTGCCCGACGCTGATCCAGACGTGGTACTCGGACGCGTCAAGGTGTGCGAGCGCGGACCGAAGGTCTGCGATGCGCTGGGGCGGCAGGTAGCCGACGCCTGCGGTCGTCGTAGATGCGGCGATTTGGGGCGCCGGAGTGGCCAGCCACGCGGGCGCCGGAGCGATGGGGTGCCCGTCCGTGGGGTCGGCGCTTCCTTCCCATGCGTAGGTGCCGCCGGATACGTGGCTGGACGGCTCGACCACGATGTAGCCGCCAGACGACTTGATGTCGATGCCGCGGCCCGGGCTGCGCAGGCGCTTGCCCGGATCGTGGGACAGCAGGTAGTGGTATCCGCCACCGCCCGTCAGCTGGAGTGCGGTGTCCGGCAGCTTCCCGTGCTTGTGCTCGGCGTCTGCCAGGGTGTCGTCGCCGCCATTGCGAGGATCCACGTCGAGCGCGTCGAAGCCCGAAGGGGCGCCGGTGGCAATGCCGATGTTGGCCTGCGGAACGCGGGTGAACCAGTCGGTGATCCGGGCCGGGTCCTTGCTCGAGTCATGGACGCCATGTGGCACCAGGTCGCGGTGCGGGTGCTTGCCCGGGCTCTTGCACTCGGCGCCACCGCAGGCGCATTTCCCCGCGATCAGGCCGTACAGCGGCACGACGGCCCAGCCGAGCCCGCCGTAGCGCAGGGCGTAGTCGAGGCGGGTCATGCCGCCTCCCGCAACATGGCTGCGAGGCGCGCTACCTTGCACTGGCCATCGAGGGCGCGCTGGAGCTCGAGGTACTGGCGCAGGAGATTCGAACCCGTGGCGGCGCAGAGCGGGCCGACGAGCTTGTCGGGAATGGGCCGCTTGCCCTGCTGCAGCCGGGAGACGTAGCCGATGGACTTGCCTACGCACGCGGCGATGTAGGCGAGCTTGTGGCCGCCGGCGGCGATGGACACGGCCAGCGCCTGGGCTTCGGACTCGATCTGGCGCAGCACCTTCGCGGGGGCGTCCTTGGGGGCGTTGTGGACGCCCCACGCCAGCTTGAGTTCGTTTTGGTTGCCTGTGGTTGCCATTGATTGCCTACTTTTGCCAAGCGCATTCAGACGAAATAAAGGCCCGACCCCAAAGGAGCCGAGCCGATGCGATCAAGCTGCGTTCTTTTCTTCCTGCATGACCCACACCAGGACCTCGCGGTCGAGGGACGGGTCGGCATCCGCCATGCGCTGTGCGAGCCGTCGGCCGATGCCGCGGCTGCCGTTGCAGACGCCTGCGATGGTCGAGTACGGGATGTTGAGGGCGGCGGCGACGGCGGCGGGTCCGCCGTTGTCCGCGACGTACTTGGCCCAGTAATCCCTCGGGCTGACCGGCTTCATGGGGTATGCGCTCCGCGTATGGGGGTTGTCCCGGCGGAGTATGCGTAATGCGTACCGGCTATGCAAGCGGGGGGCGTAGCCTTTCGTCTCCCCCGCCCGAGTCTCAGGTTATGAGCGCCCTATCCGACAACCTCACGGCCCAGCGAGAAAAGCTCGGCTTGACCGTCCCCCGTGTTCACGAGGAGTTGAACCGGCGAGGCCATGCGGTCGCCTTCTCTACCGTCGCTGGCTGGTTCAATGGGAGCAGGGGTGTACGGAAGATGGAGCATTTGAAGGCGCTGTGTGATGTGCTGCAGACGGATCTCAACACGCTTGTCGGCGATGAGGCGGAGGTTGCCGAGGGGCCGATCCAGGCGAGCATCGTTCGGGAGCTGCAAGGCTTGACTCCGGTGCAGCAGGAAGCGGTACTGGCGACGATCCGTGCGATGAGGGGTTCGCGATGAGGGGACTGTTCGTGGTGGTGGCGCTGGTGGTGGCCGGCCCAACGTGGGGGCAGGAGCCCTCCGCCCGGGAGCAGGTGTGCGAGATGAAGGCCAAGATCGCCAGGGGCGTGATGGAGCGCCGTCAGACGGGGTTCCCGGTCGAGGACGCCATGGAGATCGCCCGGACTGCGCCGGAGGTGGCGCGCGACTACTACCGGGCCACGACGCTTGCGGCCTATGGGCAGGACCGCTGGAGCACTCCGACCATGCGGCTGCGTGCGGTGGAGGACTTCGGCAACGAGGCATACATGGAGTGCATCCGGAACTAGCCCCCGCCGCCGGTTGGACAAGCCCGCTTCGGCGGGCTTTTTTGTGTCTGGGCGTCGCCTGAACCTGAACGCCAGTTAACCGACTATGCAGAAAGGCCACCTATCTACGCACCATGCGTTGCGCTTTCGGTACGCATAGCGCATAGTTTCTCCACGCCCCGGGTTGGCCGGGGACGGAGGAACGGAAATGGAACGCAGGCGCGGAAGTGGAGAGTGGATCACGTCGATGGCGGCGAGCGCCGACATCCGTACTGCTGGCGACGCGGTGTGCTTCGTGCTCATGGGGCTGTGCGTCGCGGCGATCGCCGTGCTGGTGGTCACCCCGTGGGTGTTCCGCGACACGGTGATGTCGATCGTCGCCACGCTCTTCGGTGGTCCGCTGTGAGCGCGCAGCTGTTCGACCTGCGGCCCTTCCAGGGCGCGGTAAAGCAGGCGAAGCGGGCGGGCGTGCCCCCGCGACGGGCGGTCGCCGAGGTGCTCGAGGCGCAGCGCGAGGGCCGCCCGGGCCACGAGGTCGCCGGTCGCTACCGCGTCATGGCGTGGAACCGCACCCATGGCGGCACCACGCCCGGGGGTGCGGCGTGATGGGCGTCCTGTTCGCGCGGCGGCTGTGCCGCCAGTTCACCAAGCACGACATCCCGCCGACCCCGACCAACCGCGAGCGCGTCCAGGCGTACCGGGCGCTGGCTCCGGTCCAGCTCGGCAATAACCGCCAGTGGAAGTGGCACGCGGCCGCGCAGTACGCCCGCGAGGCGGTCCCGTCGTGGGACTACGACGACCAGCTGCGCGAGGGCGCGGCGTTCAAGTACGGAGACATCGCATGACCCCCATCGACGCACTGGCCGCGCAGCTGATCGCCGCGAAGGCCACCGAAGCCGCCGCCCGCGATGCCCGCGTGGCGATCGAGGAACAGCTGCTCGCCCACGTCGCCAGCCGTAGCGAGGGCAGTGTGACCACGCACGGCGAAGCGCACCGCGTGACGGTGACCTACGGCGTGACGCGCTCTGTCGACGGCGCCGCGCTGCGGGCCGCCTGGGATTCGCTCCCCGATGGCATCCGCAACGTGTTCCCGGTCAAGCACGGCCTCGACCTCAAGGAACTGCGCCACTGGCAGAACAACAACCCCGCCGAGTACGCGCGCTACATCGCCCCCGTCGTCACCGCCAAGCCTGCGAAGCCGGCGGTGAAGGTGGAACCCATCGAAGCGGCGAAGGCCGCGTAAGGAGACAGAAGTGGCCATCAGCCTCGCATCCATCAGCAAGACCACCCGCAACAGCCTGCCGCCGCGTGTGGTGGTGCATGGCGCGCAGAAGGTCGGCAAGACCACCTTCGCCGCTGGCGCCTACAAGCCGATCTTCATCCCCCTCGAGGACGGCTTGCAGGGCGTGGAAGTGGACGCCTTCAACGGCGGCGCTCCGCTCCAGTCCTATGAGGAAGTCGACCAGGCGCTCACGGCGCTCTACGCCGAGAAGCACGAGTTCGGCACGGTCGTCGTCGACTCGACCGATTGGCTCGAGCCGCTGATTTGGGCGCACGTCTGCAAGAAGAACAACTGGACCAGCATCGAACAGCCGGGCTACGGCCGCGGCTACATCGAGGCCAACCACGTGTGGCGCGAGTTTCTGGCGAAGCTCAACACGCTGCGCATGGAGCGCAGCATGGCCATCGTCCTGATCGCCCACAGCGCCGTGAAGCGGTTCGAGGCGCCGGACAGCGAGGCGTTCGACCGCACCGAACTCAAGATGCAGAAGGGCGCGCTCGGCCTGATCGTCG
>JAAZHF010000267.1 GCA_012510865.1 Gammaproteobacteria bacterium | reverse complement strand
GGCGGTGCCACATGGCGGCGCAGGCGATCACCGAACATTCCGGCCATCAGCGCCAGGAGCCTGGCATCGATGGCGTCGGTCTTGGCCAGCTCACCGGTGGCCCGGGCGAAATCCCGCGCCTGACGCGGGTTGACCCGCGCAATCCAGAGCCCGGCATCGCAACAGGCCTCGAGTAGCGGCTCTTCGTAACCGCCGGTGGCCTCGACCACGATCCGCTGCACGTCCATTGCCTCCAGGCGCTTGATCAGCCTGGTGATCCCCGCCCGGTTGTTGGCGAAGCGGTCCACGCCCGGCTGCCCATCTACGGCCAGATCCAGATTGGCCTTGCCCACGTCGATCCCTGCTGCCGTCATCCCGTTTCTCCGTTACAGTCGAGTGGCCGAGAGCATCGCGCCCGAGGCCCACGCTTATCAGTTCGAGGGCAACCTCGATCAACTGTTCGGGCGCAGGGCGCGAGATCCGGCGTGCGGCCCCTGCTGAATTACGGTGGTGCTGACACCGAGGCGTTATCGGGCGCGCACGCCGGGCTCTCGGCTCTTAGGCTAGGGGAAATTCAAGACATAAGGCGTTAGCTGCCTTTGGAGGTTCTATGCAGTCTGGAAGTTGTCACTGTGGCGCCGTCACTTTCACGGTCGAGGGCGAGCTTCAGCAAGCTGTGGAGTGCAATTGCTCGCACTGCAGCCGTAAGGGCCTGCTGCTCTGGTTTGTCCCGCGGCCGGCGTTCTCACTTGCTGCGGGCACGGATCAGCTCACCACGTACACGTTTAACAAGCACGTGATCAAGCACCAATTTTGTTCCACCTGTGGCTGTCAACCCTTCGGCTTGGGCATCGGACCGGATGGAATGGAAATGGCGGCCATCAATGTGCGGTGCCTGGAAGACGTAGATCTCACATCGCTCAAGCGCGTCCCGGTCAATGGTCGTGACTTTTAACGACGGGGCAGCTAACAATTCGTTCAAGCCGAAGCCGCTTCGCGGCTCGGCTTAACTCAAGCGTTAGGCGCCAAGGAGAGTGCACGTGAAACTGGTCACAGCGGCAATCTGTCTAGTGAGCCTTTCAGCAGGCTGCGCTTCCGGTGCCAAGCAGAATGAGACTCGGCCTACGCGCTGCACAACGCTTGGCTGCATTGAAGCAGATGCCGCGTCGCTGGCCCCGACGGGAGCAGGGCTTCAGTTCGCTGAGTGCGAGGATGGCCGCAAGAACAGCTACCACTACGAGAAGGCAGAACCCGGTTGGAGGCTAGTCCGGTATAGCACTGAGCGGTCCGCGGAGTGCGCGGACGCAGGTGGCGCCTAACAATGCGTTCAACCGACACTGCATCGGGTCGCAAAACACATGGCAGGTACAGCTTGCCATGTGCTTCGCGCCACTACGCGTCTCGGCTTAACCTAGGTGTCAGGCGGCATGAGATGAACTTCAGCGATCTCGAACAGGCAGCGCTCCAACTCAACGACCTCTATGAGCAGCTTGAGGTCAAGCGCTACGGTCGCGTTTGGAGCACTGAGGAACTCGCCCTTGGGTTCGTGCGAGATGTTGGCGACTTGGCCAAGCTGATCCAAGCTAACGCCGGCGTCCGAACGATCAATGACCACCGGACCAAGCTCGGCCATGAACTCTCGGACTGCCTCTGGTCAATCATGGTGCTGGCCAACAAGTGCGGGGTTGATCTTGAGGCGGAGCTCGTCAGGAATACGCGGGAGATCTCAGAGTACGTGTCAGGCGAGTTGGCCAAGTAGATGATAACCGCCCAACAATGCGTCCAAGCCGAAGTCGCTTCGCTCCACCACGCGTCTCGGGCTCAACTTGGCCGCTGTCTTGAAGCGTGCCGTTCAAGCCAGTGCCAGATGGTGGATGATCCCGGGCAACCCGAGTTGCTTGCCCGACTCGGGAAACACCGGATGGGCAAGTCCTGTCTGTACCTCAAGCGTCTCGCCGACCTGGACGTCAACGTCCTTGAGGCACTTGTCGCCGGGTCGGTCGCCGAGGCCAAGCGACGCCATGGTTAGTTCAAAGCAGCAGTCGTGAGCCAGATGAAGCCCGGAGGTTCCATGCGGATCATCGTTGCAACCACAGTCAGGGCGCCCATCGAGCGGGTCTGGGATGCCTACAGCACTCCCGAAGACATTCGCGCGTGGAACGCCGCGTCGGATGATTGGCATACCACCGCGTCGGAGGTGGATCTTCGCGAAGGCGGGAGGTTCCGCTCGCGCATGGAAGCCAGGGACGGGAGCTTCGGGTTCGACTTCGAGGGCACGTACACCAGGGTCATACCCCACCTGCTGATCCAGTACGAGTTCGGCGGCCGGGATGCGACGGTCGAGTTCAGGGAAGGCGCGGACGGTGTCGATGTGATCGTGTCGTTCGACAGCGAGGACTCGCACTCCATCGAGCAGCAGCGGGAAGGCTGGCAAGCGATCCTGGATCGCTTCAAGAAGCATGTCGAAGCGCAGGCCAGGCCCGAACGCTGACATTCCATCCATGCCGGTCCACGGTATGGTCCGCATCCGGGCCGGGACATGAGGAGGTGTGCCGTGGGTAGAGCCAAGGAACGCACATTGCGCAGGTTCATGGGCATCATCATGGTGGGGGCGCGGCAGACCTGAGATCCGTGCTTGCCTTGTCCCGATCCGGTGACGCACGATGTCGCCACCGCGGGACTCCGCGCCGGGGAACGGTGGCGCCGGGGCAAGTCGCCATCCCAACGGAGGCATCATGGATCCATGGATCGTACTGCTCGCGGCCGCATCGAGCTTCGTGGTCGGCGGGCTGTGGTATTCGCCGGTGCTGTTCGGCAAGGCGTGGAACCGCGAGAACGGCGGGGTCCCGCAGGCGGGCCATCCTGCGAAGGTGTTCGGCACCAGCTTCGCCTTCTCGCTCGTGGCGGCGGCCTGCTTCGCGATCCTGGCCGGGCCTTCGCCCGGCCTCGAGTCGGCGCTCAGGCTTGGGGCGCTCGTGGGCGCCGGCCTGGTCGCCACGAGCTTCGGCATCAACTACCAGTTCGCGCAGCGCACGCTGAAGCTCTGGCTGATCGATGGCGGCTACCACGTGGCGCAGTTCCTGCTCTTCGGCGTGGTGTTCGGCCTTCTGGGCTGAGGCTGCGCGGAAAAGCGCTGCCGTCCGCCGAACGGCTGGCCGCAAGCGCCGGGCCGATCCGTTCCAGGCTTCTGGATCCACAGCTATGTCGCCGGCGACAGGATCTACTGCGTGTACGACGCGCCCAGCGAACAGCGGATCCTGGAGCACGCGGAAAAGTCCGGCTTCCCGGCCAACCGGGTGACCGAGGTCAGCACGGTCATCGACCCGTCGACGGCGGACGGCTGAACCATTCGCCGAAGAAGTCGCCCTCGTTCCACGTCGGGGGTGCGTCCGCGTCGGCGATGCCGCGTGCGATGCGCGCGGACAGCCTGGCCAGACGCGCGGCGTCGTCGTAGTGGATCGGCAGGTCGGCCTGGTCGCACGGGCGGTGGTAGCAGTTGCGCATGAACCAGGTGGCGGCGACCCGCGGGTCGCGCTCGGGATCCGCGGGTTCCACGCCGCCGTCCAGGTAGACCGCGGGAATGCCCCGGCGGACGAAGGAGAACTGGTCGCTGCGCACGAACGCGGCCTCTTCCGGGAAGGGGTCGGGCGACACCCGCACGCCGAGCCCGCGCGCGGCCTCGTCGACGATCGGTCCCAGCGAGGAGTGCCCGGCGCCGATCGCCACCACGTCCCGGCTGGGCGCGGTGAGCACCGGCATGTCGATGTTGATGTTGGCCACCAGCGCGCCGTCGACCGGCGGTCGGTCGGCGAACCACTGCGAGCCGAGCAGACCCTGCTCCTCGGCGGTCACTGCGACGAACAGCTGCGGGCGCCGCGGCCGTCCGGAGGCCGAAGCCAGCGTGCGCGCGGCCTCGGTCATGATCGCGACGCCCAGCGCATTGTCGAGCGCGCCGTTGTAGACCCGGTCGCCGTCGACGTCGGCGCCGATGCCAAGGTGGTCGAGGTGGGCGGTGTGCACCACGTACTCGTGGGCCAGCGCCGGGTCGCTCCCGGGGAGCAGGCCGACGACGTTGCGCGAGTCCAGCACATCGACGCGCGTCCACACCGCCAGCGACAGGCGCACGGGCAGGTCGAATCCGCGGCCGCGGCCGGCGCGGGCGTCGGCGGCGAGCCGGGCGGTACTGCGGTCGCCGCCGGCGAACAGGGTGTCCGCGGCGGCGGCGCCCACGCGGGCCACGACCTGCAGCCCGGGCCAGGTGTCCACGCCCCGGCCGTCCTCGCCGCGCAGCCGCATCGAGGGCCGGTCGCGGTCGGCGGCGATACGGGCCCAGGGCGTGCGCACCTCGTCGTCGGCGGTCCCCGCCAGCACCGCGCCCACCGCGCCGCGCGCGGCAACGGCGCGCAGCTTCTCGGCCAGGCTGCCGTGGAAGGCGCGGCGGTCGTCGTCGAAATGGTCCGGAGCGCCGCCAAGGATGACCGCGACCTTCCCGCGCAGGTCGAGGCCGGCGAAGTCGTCGTGGCCCAGGCCGGGGGCGTGCACCGCCTGGACGACGAACACCGCCGGCGCATCGACCGCGGATTCCGGGCGGTTGAAGTCGGGCAGCGGCAGGAACTGTTCCGGGAAGGCGAGCTCGACCGCGTCGTCGCCCAGTGTCACCCGCAGCAGGGCGCCCTCGGCGTCGATGGTGGCGCGCAGCAGCGGCACCGGCTGGAACCAGCTGCCGTCCGCGCCCGCCGGCTGCAGCCCGGCCTCGGCGAAGCGGGCCGCGACGTGGTCGGCGGCGCGGTCGAAGCCGGGGGTCCCGGTGGCCCGGCCCTGCATGGCGTCGCCTGCCAGCGCGCGGACGTCGTCCTCGATGCGGTTGGCCGCGGGATCCGCGGAGCGCGGGGCGGCGGCAGCGGGCGCGGTCGGTCCGGGTGCGGGGGCGCCATCGCACCCGGACAGGGCGGCAAGGGCCAGGAGCAGGGCGAGGGACGGCGTGGCCGTAATCAGGCGTCGCGCGGCGGGCGGCATGGCGGGGTCAGCGCCGGACCGAGTCGGCGTTGGCCGGGCCCGCGGCGGACCCGCGCCGGAACGCTTCGCCGATCGCGCGGGCGGCGGCATAGGGCTCCGGGTCGTTGCGGTTGCTCAGCAGGATCACGGTCAGGCGCTCGTCGGGCCAGCGCAGCATGACGTTGCGGAAGCCCATGGTCTCGCCGGAGTGCCAGAGCAGGCCGTCGCCGTCGAGCCGCCAGCCGTAGCCGTAGGCGGCGACGTCGGCCTCGCCCGTGGGCGTGGTGGTCTGGGCCGAGAACGCCAGTGCGCGCGAGGCGTCGGGAAGCAGGCGGTCGTCGTACAGCGCCGCGTCCCACCTGGCCAGGGCGTCGATGGAGGAATAGATGCCGCCGTCGCCGAGCACGGCGCTGGTGGTGGACTGGTCAGTGCGGCGCCAGCCGCCGCCGTCGGCGCTGTGGCCATAGGCGCGGCCGGGGACTTCGTTGACGCCGTCGACGAAGGCGACGCTGCGGTCCATGCCCAGCGGCGCGAAGATGCGCGCGCGGAGGAACTCCGGATAGGCCATGCCGGAGGCCTGCTCGACGACCAGCGCGAGCAGCGCGTAGCCGGAGTTGCTGTAGCGGTAGGCGGTGCCGGGCGCGAAGTAGGGAGCGGCGGGGCCGGCGTGCGGGCCGGCGCCCGGCGCGGCGCAGGGCCCGCCGGTCGCCAGCAGGCAGACGACGTCGGCGTCGCGCACCTGGCCCTGGAAGTCCGCGGCCATCAGGTCCTCGTAGTCGTGCAGGCCGGAGGTGTGGCTGAGCAGGTGGTGCAGGGTCACGCCGTCGGCGCTTGCGGGCAGCGCCGGCAGCCAGCGGCGGACGGGATCGTCGAGGCGCAGGCGGCCCTCGGCGGCGAGCAGCAGCACCGAGGCCGCGGTGAACTGCTTGCTCACCGAAGCCAGGCGGAAATTCGTGGACGGCGTGACCGCGGTGCCCGCGGCGACGTCGGACAGGCCCACGGCGCGGCGCACGACCGGCTCGCCGTCGCGGACCACGAGCAGCGCGGCACCCGGGACGTTCCCGGTGTAGCGCTGGAGCTGGGCGTCGACCTCGGCCATGGCATCGCTCCCCGATGCGGCGCTCCAGGGCAAGGCGGCCAGCAGGACGAGGAGGGCGGAGCGCACGCGCATGCCCGCAGTCTACCCCCGATCGCGGGGAGGGAAGCGCAGGATCTTGCCGCGCCCGTCGTCCGCGGGGCGGTTCCAGATCACGGGCACGTCGTCGGCGGCGGAGGCTTCGTACTGCGCGCGCTCGGCCTCGGCGCGGGCGGCCTCGAGCGCGGCCTGCTCTTCCTCCAGCTCCCAGCTGTAGCGCTTGCGCGGCGGCCGGGGGTCGAAGCGCCGGAACAGCCAGGCCGCGACGATGCCGCCGCCGGCGCCGCCCAGGTGCGACTGCCAGGACACGCCGGGCTCGCGCGGGAGCACGGTGAGCAGCATGCCGCCGTAGAACATGAAGCCGATCATGCTGGCGGCGATGGCGGCGCGGTCGCGGCGCAGCACGGCGAGCGCCATGACCAGGAACATCAGGCCGTGGGTCACGCCGCTGGCGCCGAGGTGCCACGACCCCGGTTCGCCCAGCAGCCAGGCGCCCAGGCCCGAGCCCAGCCACATCAGCGGCAGCCCGCGCAGCGCCGCACGCGGATAGACCCAGCCGGCGAGCGTGCCCAGCAGCAGCACGGCCACGCTGTTGGCGACGATGTGCTCGAGCGAGCCGTGCAGCAGCGGCGCGGTCAGGATGCCGAAGAGTCCGCGCACGCTGCCCGGCCCGACCGCGAACAGGCGCGCGTCGAAGCCTGCCTGGGCGAGGTGGACGACCGCCAGGACGGCGACGGACAGCGCCGAGGCGACGACGGCGCGGCGGAAGCGGAGCCAGTCGGCCGCGCGCTGTGCGGCGGAGTCGGGCGGGTGGTCGTGGCCGGGCAGCTGCATGGTCCCAGCATGGCGGCGGAAGCGGCCAGCGCAAGGGCCGGGCCCGCGGCAGCCGCGGGGATGCGGCGCCCGAGCCGGTAGAATCACGGCATGAACGACGCCCTCCCCGTGGTCCGCCTGCGCAATGCCTGGCGGTCGAGCCATCCGTGGATCTTCCAGAAGCTGGTCGAGAAGCCGAACCCGCGGCCGAAGCCGGGGACGATCGTCGACGTGGTCGGCGTGGACGGCGAGTGGGTCGGCCGCGGCTTCTACAACGGCCACTCGCGCATCGCCGTGCGCATCCTGGAAACGCACCCGGACGTGCCGGTGGATGCCGGCTGGTTCGCGCGCAGGATCGCCGACGCGGTCGCGCTGCGCCGCGACGTGCTGCGCCTGGACGAGGTGTCCGACGCCTGGCGCGTGGTGCACAGCGAGGGCGACGGCCTGAGCGGCCTGGTGGTGGACCGCTACGCCGACCTGCTGGTGCTGGAGTACTTCTCGGCCGGCATGTTCCGGCACCGCGAATGGATCATGGCCGCGCTGCGCGAGCAGTTCCCCGGCTGCCGCTTCCACGCCTTCGCCGACGAGCACGTGCAGAAGCAGGAAAGCTTCGACTTCCACGGCACGCCGGGCACCGAGCCGGCGATCATCACCGAGCACGGCATCCGCTTCCGCGCCGATCCCGCCGGCGCGCACAAGACCGGCTTCTTCGCCGACCAGCGCGACAACCGCGAGTGGCTGAGCCGGCAGGTGGCGGGCAGGCGCGTGCTCGACCTGTGTTGCAACACCGGCGGCTTCGCGGTGTACTCCGCGGTGCGCGGCGCCAGCGAGGTGGTGGGCGTGGACATCGACGCCGACGTGATCGAAATCGCGAAGGGCAACGCGAAGCTCAACGGCGTGCGGCCCCGCTTCGTGCAGGCCGACATCTTCCCGTGGCTGCGCGACGCCTCCAACGCCGGCGAGCAGTACGACGTGGTGGTGCTCGACCCCGCGAAGATGACCCGCGACCGCGAACAGGTGATCCCGGCGCTGAAGAAGTACCTGGACATGAACAAGCTGGCGCTGTCGATGGTGAAGCCTGGCGGGCTGTTCGCGACCTTCTCCTGCACCGGGCTGGTGGCCGAGGACCAGTTCCTGGACATGCTGCGGCGCGCGGCGTTCTTCTCAAACCGCACGGTGCAGGTGCTGAAGGTGGCGGGTGCCGGCCCCGACCACCCGTTCATGGCGCACGCGCAGGAGTCGCGCTACCTCAAGGCGGTGTTCTGCCGCGTGCTGGACTGAGCCAGGTACTCGGCCAGCGCCACGGCGTTGTTGTGCTCCGCGTCATGCGCTGAATACAGCAGGGTGGCGCGGGTGCCGCGGCCCAGCGCCTTGCGCAGCTCGGCCAGGCCCTCGGGGTTGGCGTCGAGTTCGGCGAAGTAGCGGCGCCTGAACTCCGGCCACTTCGCCGGATCGTGGTCGAACCAGTGGCGCAGCCCGTCGCTGGGCGCGATCGACTTCACCCAGGGGACCCCGTCGAGGTCGGCCTTCGACTTGCCGCGCGGCCACAGGCGGTCGACGAGGACGCGGCGGCCCTCGCCCCTGGCGGGAGCGTCGTAGACGCGGCGGACCCTGAATTCCATGGATCACCCCCGGGGTCGGAGCGGGCCGATCGGCCCGGGCTTTGTACAACGTTTGTACAAGGCCCTGATTGATCAAGGGCTAACCGGCCGATGCCTAGCGTGGACTCCGCCGCGTCGGGACACGGACCACGTCCGCTCGGCCGCGACGGCCCTCTCCACTGTCACCGCTCCGGAGCTTCCCATGCGTACCTGGCTGATCCTACCCCTTGCTTCGCTGTTTGCCACTTCCGCCCACGCCGCCGGGCCCGAGGCCGGGCGCTGGTCGATGTCGCTCGTCGGCGGCGTCGACGTCCCGGTCAGCGGCGACGTGCACAAGGGCGCCACCGTCCTCGTCCCCGACCTCGGCCCGCTGAATCCCGACCTCGCCGGGGTCGACGCCGAGCTGCGCATCGGCGCGCGCGGGCACGACCGCATCTACGATACCGCCGGGACCGTCGGCCTCGAGCTCGCCTATGCGCCCAGCGACCGCAGCGAGGTCTTCGGCCAGGTCCGCCGCACCGAGGCCGACGACGGCCGGGTGATGGTGGGCGGCGCCTACGTGCCGGCGCTGGACACCGAGCTGCCGGTCTACGGCAGCTTCGAGGACTACAGCGCGCTGTCGGCCGAGGTCGGCTACCGGATGTACTTCGGCACCGCGGGCGCGGCGCGTCCGTTCGTGGGCGCGCGCCTGGGCGCGACCCGCGTGAACGGGATCCGCGCCACGTTCGAGATCCCCGACGCCGGCATCACCATTCCCGACGCGCCGTTCTACGACAAGGGCTGGGTGGCCAGCGGCGGCCTCGACGTGGGCGTGATCGTGCCCTTCGGCGAGACCTTCAGCATGACCCTGGCCAGCGGCGTGCGCTACACCGCGGACCTCAAGGACGACGACAGCGCGATCGGCGGCCTGGGCCTGGCGTCGATCAACGACACCGGCAGCCGGGTCTCGGTGCCGGTGACGCTTTCGGCACGCTGGGACTTCTGAGGCACGCACCTCACGCGGGTCGCAGGGGCTGCGACCCGGCCGGCTTACACTGCCGGCATGAACGTCGAAGTCCTCCTGGTCCTGTTGCTGGTGGTCGCGATCGCGGCCATCGTGTTCCTGCTGCTGCAGCTGCGCCGCAACCCGCTCGCCGGCGAGCTGCGCGCCGAGCGCGAGGCCAACCGCGCCGCGGTGGAGGCCGCGGGCCGGCTGCAGGGCCAGCTCGGCGCGGTGACGGCCGAGCTGGACGCCGCGCGCGACCGCCACGCGCGCGACGCCGAGGCGCTGGCGGCCCTGCGCAGCGAGCTGGAAGCCGCCCGTGGCCAGGCCGGCCTGGCCGAGCGCAGCCTGGCCGAACGCAGCGAGGCGCTGGCGTCGGCGCTGCGCCGCGCCGACGCGGCGGAGGCGAGCTGCAGCGAACTGCGCGACCAGTGCGCGCGCGCCGAGCGCAGCTGCGCGGAACTGACCGCCAACCTCGAGCATTCCCAGCGTGCGCGCGCCGAGATGCAGGCCTTCATCGACGAGGCGCGCGCGCGGCTGTCGTCGGACTTCGCGGCGCTGGCGGGCAAGGTGTTCGACGAGCGCGGCAAGCAGTTCGAGGCCAGCGGGCGCGCGGCCAACAGCCAGGGCCGGGCGGACATCGAGACCCTGCTCAAGCCCTTCCACGAGCGCCTGGGCGAGTTCCGCAATCGCATCGACACGCTCTACGGCGAGGAGGCCAGGGAGCGCGCGGCGCTGCTGGGCGCGGTGACCGAGCTCAAGACCCTCAACCAGGACATGGCCGGCCACACCGCCGCGCTGACGCGCGCGCTCAAGGGCAGCAGCAAGGTGCGCGGCGACTGGGGCGAGCTGATCCTGGAAAGCGTGCTGCGTGGCAGCGGCCTGGAGGAGGGCGTGCACTTCGAGCGCCAGGCCGGCGTGCGCGACGACGAAGGCCGCGCGCTGCGCCCGGACGTGGTGGTGTTCCTGCCCGACGAGCGCAGCGTGGTGGTGGACAGCAAGGTCAACCTGGTCGCGTGGCAGGAGGCGATGGACGCCAGCGACGAGCCGGAGCTGCACGCGATGGCGCTGCGCCGCCACTGCGACGGCCTGCGCCGCCACGTGAAGGACCTCGCCGACCGCGCCTATCCCGCGGCCGTCGGCCCGCAGGCGCTGGACGTCACGATCGCCTTCGTGCCGATCGAGGGTGCGCTGTCGGCGGCGCTGGGCTCGGACCCGTCGCTGCAGACCTATGCCTTCGAGAACAAGGTGGTGTTCGCGTCGCCGAACACGCTGATGGCGCTGCTGCGGGTGGTCGACCGGCTGTGGACGCGCGACCGCATCCACCGCCAGGCGCTGCAGATCGGCGAGACCGGCGGGCTGCTGCTGGATGCGCTGCAGGGCTTCCTCGAGGATTTCGAGCAGGTCGGCACGCGGCTGGATGCGGTGCAGAAGTCCTATGGCAACGCGAAGCGGCGGCTGGACGACTCGAACCGCAG
>JAAZHF010000266.1 GCA_012510865.1 Gammaproteobacteria bacterium | reverse complement strand
GGTCTCGATCACCTTGCGCGCCGAGGCGTCGGCACGCACGTTGAAGCCGATGATCGTGGCCTTCGCCGCCGCCGCCGAATTGGCGTCGGACTCGGTGATGGCGCCGACGCCCGAGCGGATGATGATGACCCGGATCTCGTCGTAGGACAGGGCCTCGAGCGCCTGGCGCAGCGCTTCGACCGAACCCTGCACGTCGGCCTTGATGACCAGCGGCAGCTCGAGCTGCTGGCCGCCGCCCATCTGCGCCATGATGTCTTCCATGCGGTTGCCGGCCGCCTGCACCAGGCGGAGCTCGCGGCGCTTGGCCTCGCGCTGCTGGGCCACTTCCCTGGCCAGGCGCTCGTCGTCGACGACCACGAAGTCGTCGCCGGCGTCGGGCACGCCCGACAGGCCCAGCACCTGCACCGGGATCGACGGGCCGGCCGACTGCACCTGCGCGCCGGTCTCGTCGAAGAGCGCGCGCACGCGCCCGAACTCGACGCCGCAGACCAGGAAGTCGCCCTTGTTGAGCTCGCCCTGCTGCACCAGCACCGTCGCCACCGGGCCGCGGCACTTGTCGAGCAAGGATTCGATCACGGTGCCGCTGGCGCGGCCCTCGGCGATCGCCTTGAGCTCGAGCACCTCGGCCTGGAGGCTGATCGCGTCCAGAAGCTCGTCGATCCCCTGGCCGGTCTTGGCCGAGAGCTCGACCATCTGCGTGTCGCCGCCGAACTCCTCGGCGACCACGTCATGGCCCAGCAGCTCGTTCTTGATCCGCGAGGGGTCGGCCTCGGACTTGTCGATCTTGTTGATCGCCACGATCAGCGGCACCTTGGCCGCCTTGGCGTGCTGCACGGCCTCGACCGTCTGCGGCATCACGCCGTCGTCGGCCGCGACCACCAGCACCACGATGTCGGTCAGCCTGGCGCCGCGCGCGCGCATCGACGCGAAGGCCGAGTGGCCGGGCGTGTCCAGGAAGCTGATCACGCCCTTGGGCGTCTTCACGTGGTACGCGCCGATGTGCTGGGTGATGCCCCCCGCCTCGCCCGAGGCGATGCGGGTGCGGCGGATGTGGTCGAGCAGCGACGTCTTGCCGTGGTCGACGTGGCCCATGATGGTGACCACCGGCGGGCGCGCGGTCGCCTCGCCCTGCACTTCCTCGACGTGGGCGAGCAGCTCGCTCTCGGCGTCGTCGGCGCTGGCGCGGACCGCGGTGTGGCCCAGCTCCTCGGTGACAAGCACCGCGGTGTCGTGGTCGATGGTCTGGGTGATCGTGGCCATGACGCCCATCTTGAACAGCGCCTTCACCACGTCGCCGCCCTTCATGGCGAGCTTCTGCGCCAGGTCGGCGACGGTGATGGCGTCGCCGATCTCGACTTCGCGCACCACCGGCGCGGTCGGCCGCGTGAATCCGCTGCCGGTGCGGGCCTGGTCGCGCTGCTGCCCGCGCTGCGCGCGCTTGGGCCGCGCGGTGCTGCGGCGGGCGCGGTCGGCCGGCGACAGGTGCAGCTGGCCGGCGAAGCGCGCGGCGGCGCCGTCGTCGTCCTCGACGCCCGCGACCATGACGTGCGAACCGCGGTGCTTGGCCTTGCCGGCGCCGCGCTCGTCGCGCGCCGGGGCGGGCTTGGGATGGCCGTGGCCGTGGCCCTTGCGCGGCGCGGCCTCCTCGGCGACGGCCGCGGCGGCCGCCTCGTTCTCGAGGCGCAGGCGCTCGGCTTCCGCCTCGGCCTCGCGGCGCTTGGCCTCCTCGGCTTCCTGCTCGCGGCGGCGGTCGGCCTCGGCCAGGCGCTGCTGCTCCTCGAGGTTGCGCTGGCGCGACTCCTCCAGCTTGCGCAGGATCTCGGCGCGCGCGTCGTCCACCGCCCCGCCCTGGGCCGCGGACTGCTCGATGGCCTCCGGCTTGACCAGCGTGACCTTCTTGCGCACGACGACGTCGACCGGCGGCTTGTTGCGACCGCCGCCGACGGTGAGCTTGCTCTTGC
>JAAZHF010000265.1 GCA_012510865.1 Gammaproteobacteria bacterium | reverse complement strand
GTCGATCGGGCTGTTCTGCTCGGAGTCGGTGTAGGTGTAGGCCAGGGTCGCGCCCCAGCCCGACGACGGCGTGTAGCCCTTCGCAAGCCGCAGCAGCAGGGCGTTGGAGTCGGTTTCCAGCGCGTTCACGGCGAGGATCAGGTTGCTGAAGGGGGCGAACCCCATGCCCCACGGCGGGGGGTCGGTCGCGCCCGGCGGGTCGGACGGGAAGAAGCTCCCGTCCTCGCGCCGGTTGCCGAGCATGAAGGCGATGCCGTCGCGGCTGCGGATGTGCGACAGCGTCACCTCCGCCGTCCAGTCGTGGCCGAACATGCCGAAGGCGTTGCGCATGCCGATGCTGAGCTGGTCCGAGTACGGCACCTCGAGGTCGTTGTGGTTGAGGTAGACCTCGCGCGCGCCGCCGGCCACGGCGCTGGCGCGCAGCACCGCGGGGTCGAGGAAGGCGGGATCCCACTCGCGGCAGGTCGCGTCGACGGCCGTGTCGCAGGGATGCAGCGGCGTGTTGAAGTTGTACACGTACTGCCCCCAGCTGCCCTTGGACACCTCGTTCTGCAGGTAGTCGAAGAGGTTGCGGTCGTAGGAGCGGCCGATGCCGCCGAAGACCACGTGCCGCTGGTCGCCGCGAAGGTCGAAGGAAAAGCCCAGGCGCGGCGCGATGTTGTCGTCGTCGCGGTCGCGGTTGCCGCCGGTGCTGATGAAGTCGCGGATGTCCACGCTCGATCCCGGCAGGTTCGCGGTCGAGGCCTCGAGTGCCGCGACCACGTCCGCGGGCGTGACGTAGTCCTCGTAGCTCGGCGTCTCCTCGACGTCCCAGCGCACGCCCATGTTGATCGTCAGGCGATCGTTGACGTCCCAGTCGTCCTGGATGTAGATGCCGAACTGCCGGTTGGACGAATCCACCGTGCCGTCGCCGAGCCCGGCCACGGGCGCCCCGAACTCCACGTGCACGGGCACGTCCAGGCTCTCGTTGATGTCGTAGTAGAACTGCGGGTTGAACCGGTTCTGCTCGAGGGTGCGCAGGTCGATGGCCTTGTACTTGAAGCCCATCTTCACGGTGTGCCCGGGCCAGCCGGTGAAGGTCAGGTCGTCCTGGAAGGCCCAGCCCTCCTGGCCCTTGTCCTGGTAGTTGTCGCTGCCGCCGACGTGGGCGATGGTCTCCCACCAGTTGCCTTCGCTGAGCAGGTAGCCGGGGGTGAACAGCGCCGGCCGCGGGCTCCAGTACGACTCCTCCCAGCCCAGGTGCGCGTCGTTGAGCCAGTCGCCGCGGGTGAACTGCCAGCGCAGGTCCACCCGCGTCTCCTCGTTGGTGTTGAAGGTCGCCACGGGGGGCAGCCGCTGGCCACCGACCTGGATCGTCTCGGATTCGTCGCGGTACTTGGCGCTGAGCTCGAACAGGTGCGCCTCGCCGACCTGCAGGTCGAGCTTCGCGAACCACAGGTCCTCCTTGAACGGCGCGGTGACGGTGCCGCTGCCGTAGGCCGCCGCGATCCCGGGCGGCAGCTCCTCCGGCAGGAATCCGCGGCCGAGCTCGAGCGTACGCGGCGACCGGTACTCCTTGGCCTCGTAGGCGACGAAGAAGTGCGCCCGGTCGAGCACGATCGGGCCGCCGAAGGTCGCGCCGTACTGGGTTTCCTCCGACTCCGCCTTGGGCGCGCCCCGCTCCTCGAAGATGCTCCGCGAGCGCCACTCCGTGCGCGTGTGGTCGAGGAAGAAGCTGCCCTCGAAGGAGTTGCTGCCCGAGCGCGAGACCGCGACCACGGCCGCGCTGCTGAGCTGGTCGAACTCGGCCTTGTAGTTCTGCGTGATCACCTTGTATTCCCCGATCGCCGACTGCGGGAACGGGTTGCCGCGGCTGGTGTCCTGGCCGGAGACACCGCCGGTGGTGACGTAGTTCTTCTGGCCGACGCCGTCGATGAAGACGTTGATGGCATTCGCGCTCTGCGCGCCCGACCGGAGGCGGGTGTTGCCGCTTGCGTCCTGGATGAACTGCATGCCGGGCACGGTATCGGCGAAGGCGAGGAAGTTGCGCGTCCCCTGCGGCAACGCCTCGATCTGGCGCTGGCTCACGTAGGTCGCGACCTCGGAGGTGCGGGTCTCGACCATGGGCTGCCCGGTGACGACCACGGCGGCCATGTCGGTGGCCTCGCCCGCGGGCCCCGATCCGGCGGCGCCGCCGAGGGCCAGGTCGAGGATCGCGGCCTGGCCGACCGCCAAGGTGACCGTGCGGCTGTCGGTCCGGCCGCCGGCCTCGACGTCGACCCGGTAGGTGCCGGGCGGGAGGCCGGAGAGCGCATAGCGCCCGCCAGTGGCCTCGGCGCTGCGCGTCAGGCCGGTGGCCACGTTGGTGACGGTGATCCGCGCCTGGCTGGCCGGAGCGGAATCCTGAACCACCTGGCCGCGGAGCGAGGCCGAGGTGGACTGCGCCAACGCGGGGGCGGCGAGCGCGGTGCAGGCGAGGAGCGCACAGGAGAGCACGGTGCGATCGAGCCTGGATGGATGCCTGCGGTGCATGCGTTGTCCCTCCCGGGGCGGTGGACGAACCGGACGCGGCGGCACGAAGAACATGCGCGGCTGCAACGGCCCGAATGTACGGGCTGGCGGCGCGACCGGCAAAGACCGCGTGTGCTGCGTTGCAACAGCGCGCCGCGCCGTCAGGGAAGGACCAGGCGGAACGGCCGGACCTCGACGCTGGCATGGACGCCGGCGGCCACGTAGGGATCGGCTTCGGCCCACGCCCGGGCCTCCTGCAGCGACTCGAAGCGCGCGATCACGATGCTGCCGCTGAACCCGGCGGGACCCGGGTCCTCGGCATCCACGGCCGGGCACGGGCCGGCCGCCAGCAGGCGTCCCTCGTCGCGAAGCGCGCGCAGCCGCGCAAGGTGCTGCTCGCGCGCCGCCGCGCGGCGATCGAGGACATCCGGGCCGTCGCGACCCTCGATGGCGTACCACATGGCTCCTGCTCCTCGTCTTTGCCCGCCCGCATGATGCCAGCCGCAACCCGGGATGAAGGCGGCCACTGCACCGGGCTGGACAAGCCGCCTCCGCTGCCCGTACCCTAAACCCCGGTTCCGAGGCCGGAACGCAGCGGCGGCGACGTGCCCGCCCGTCCTGTCCCCATCCGGCCCGTCCTCGACTTCACCGCCTCCGCGCCGCCACGGCCAGCCGCCGTCGCGCCCGGACGGCGTGGTCGGGCTGCAATGCCCGCGGCGACCGCCGCACCGACGTGGATCTCGGCTCCCGGCCGGAGCCGGCCCGTGCCGTCCAAAGTTCAGTGTTCCAGTGGCCCGGAGGGGGCTGCGACACCCGATGACCCAAGCCGGTTCAGACACCGCCGCCGCACCAGCGCCCGATGCGCCCGCATCCGGGGGCCGCCCCATGCAGCAGGAAATGCCGCTGGCGATGGTGCACGGGCAGCCGTTGCTGCAGGTGCCGCAGGACCTCTACATCCCGCCGGACGCGCTGGAGGTCATCCTCGAGGCGTTCGAAGGGCCGCTCGACCTGCTGCTGTACCTGATCCGCCGCCAGAACCTGGACATCCTCGACATCCCGGTCGCGGAGATCACCCGCCAGTACGTCGCCTACATCGACGTCATGCAGGAGCTGCGCTTCGAACTGGCCGCGGAATACCTGGTGATGGCCGCCATCCTGGCCGAGATCAAGTCGCGCATGCTGCTCCCGCGGCCGCCGGCGGAAGACGGCGACGAAGAGGATCCCCGCGCCGACCTGGTGCGCCGGCTGCAGGAATACGAGCGTTTCAAGCAGGCCGCCGAGGACATCGACGCCCTGCCCCGCATGGAACGCGACACCTCGCCCGCTTCGGCCCACGTGCCGGACCGCGCCTCGGTGAAGCTGCCGCCGCCCGTCGACCTGCGCGAGATGCTGCTTGCCCTGCACGACGTGCTCAAACGCGCGGAGCTGTTCACGGGGCATGCGATCCGCCGCGACGCGCTGAGCGTGCGCCAGCGCATGGGCGAAGTGCTGTCGCGGCTGGGCGACGGGGCGTTCCACCGCTTCGAGCAGCTGTTCGAGCCGCGGGAGGGCCGCCTCGGCGTGGTGGTCACCTTCCTGTCGATCCTCGAGCTGGCCAAGGAACAGCTGCTCGAGGTCGTGCAGGAGGAGCCGCTGGCCCCGATCTACGTCAAGTCGCTGGCCGGCGCGCACGGCGACGCCCCGCCGCCGGTGCTGGCGAGCGAGTTCGACGACGACTTCGAAGCAGCCGCCAATGATGACGACGCGCCGCGCTGACGCCGCGGCCCCCGCCACAGGACGCACATGGACCAGCAACTGATCAAACGCATCGTCGAGGCCGCGCTGCTGGCGGCCAGCCAGCCGCTGGGGCTGGCGCAGCTCAACGGGCTGTTCACGCTCGACGAGCCCGCGCCCGAGGGCAGCGTGGCACAGGCCATCGAGGCGCTGCAGGCCGAGTGCGCCGACCGCGGCATCGAGCTGGTCGAGGTCGCCTCGGGCTGGCGCTACCAGGTCCGGGCCGACGTGCACCCGTGGGTGGCGCGCCTGTGGACCGAGCGGCAGACCAGGTACACCCGTGCCACGCTGGAGACGCTGGCCCTGATCGCCTACCGGCAGCCGATCACCCGCGGCGAGATCGAGCAGGTCCGCGGCGTGGCCACCAGCAGCAACATCATCAAGGCGCTCGAGGAGCGGGAGTGGATCCGCGTGGTCGGCCACCGGGACATGCCGGGCCGGCCGGAGCTGCTCGGCACCACCCGCGCCTTCCTCGACTACTTCGGCCTCAGGCGCCTGGACGAACTGCCGCCGCTGTCCGAGCTCAAGGATTTCGG
>JAAZHF010000264.1 GCA_012510865.1 Gammaproteobacteria bacterium | reverse complement strand
GTCGATCAGGTGGCCGGCGATCTGCCGCGAGGCTTCGTCCGGCGGGCTGAACGCGGAGTTGCGGTCCGGGGCGTGGGTCTCGACCACCGCCACCACCTTGTCCAGGTCGACCTCGAGGTAGGGCTGGCCGATGCGGTCATCGGGGCGCTCGAGCAGGATCGGCTTCCGGTCGGGCGGCAGCGCGGTGCCGTAATACACGTCGTGCATGCCGTCGAGTGCCGCCGGCTGCCAGCTGTTGACCTCGAGGATCACCTTGTCGGCCTGTTCCAGCCAGGTCTTGTTGTTGCCCACCGACGACGAAGGGATGAGCCGGCCGTCCTCGCGGATGCCCGCGACCTCGACCACCGCCACGTCGATCTTCCCGAAGAAGCCGAACCAGGTGTGCTGCGCGACGTGGCTCAGGTGGATGTCGATGTAGTCCAGGGTCCCGGCGTTGATGCGCTCGCGCACCGCGGGGTCGGACTGGTAGGGCAGGCGAAGCTCCATGCCTTCGCCCTTCGCCAGGGCGCCGTCCAGCTCGGGCGCGGTCGAAGCGCCGGTGAGCACCTTGATGCGGAAGCGCTCGCCGGCGGCGTTGGCGCGTTCGACGCGGGCCGCCAGCGCCTGGGGGACGGCCTTGGGGTAGCCGGCGCCGGTGAAGCCGCTCATCGCCACCGTCATGCCCGGGCCGATCGCGGCCGCCGCCTGTTCCGCGCTGGCCACGCGGTCGCGGAACCCGGGATGGCGGATACGGTCTGGCACGGCTGGCTCCCTTGGGGTCGATGCGTCCGCCGTCCATTCTAAGGTCGCGGGCCCGGTCGCCCGGGCCCGCGAAGGGGGATGCATCGTTGCACCGGCGTCGGCCCGGGAGCGCCCATGCCCCCGGGCCGTCCGGCTCAGCGGCCGTCGCGGTCGGCGTCGCCGGGGAGGCGCTCCTCGACCCGGTGCCAGGCATCGCGCACGGCTTCCCTGGCCTCGGCCCAGGCCAGGCGCGAATTGCCGCGCGCCTCGGTCCAGCCGCGCTCCAGTTCGGACTCCACCTCGGGCGACCAGGCGGCGTCGGGGCGCGAGGCGCGCGCACGGGTGCCGTAGCGGTAGGCCGGGCGGTAGTCGTCGAAGCCGAAGCCTTCGCTACGGTAGGGCGACGTCTCCCAGGTTCGCGAGTAGTGGCCGTCGGTGTCCTCGTAGGCGGCGTAGGTGCGGTCGGCGCGGTTGTATGCGTCCTGGACCGCGGGGCGCGCCGACGTCCAGTCCAGCGACGACTCGCCGCGCGCGCGCTCCCAGCGTTCGCGCAGCTGCGACTCGGCCTCGGTCCAGTCGCGCGCGCCGGCCTCGTTGCGGAACTCCGTGCCCAGCCGGTAGGCCGGCGCGTAGTCGCGGTCGAAGTCGCGATCGGCCTTGTAATAGTCGCGGCCGCTGGCGCTCTCGCGCCAGTACTCGACCTCCGTGGTGGGGTCGACCTGTTCGGCGAGCGCCTTGCCTCCGGCCGCGCCGCCCACGGCGCCGACGCTGCCACCCACGAGCGTGCCGATGGGGCCGAAGATGCTGCCGACGGCGGCGCCCGCGAGCGCACCGGCGGCACCACCGGCGGCCACGCCCACGGGATGGGAGCCGGGCGCGCCGGAGATCGGGTCGCGGTTGGCGTCGGGGGTGGAATGGCGGTTGCTCATGTGTTGCTCCTGCGATCGTCGGGGGGAAGGACGACTATTGCGCGGCCGTGGTTCCGTGCGCGTGCAGGTCGCGCGCACGCGGCGTTAAGACGCATCGATGACTGCGGCTTGTCGCGGCGCCCGGCAAGAAAAAGGGCACCGGCGAACCGGTGCCCGTCTCCATCCTGGAGGTGCCGCTTCCTGTTACTCGGTGGCGTCGATGCTCAGGCCGCTGGCGTCGACCTCGCGGACGCCTTCGATCCCGGAAGCGATGCGCTTGGCCTCGTCGATCTGCGCCTGGCTGGACACGTCGCCGCGCAGCGTCACGACTCCATTCACGGTCTCGACGTCGACCTCGAGCCCTGCCACGTCTTCGTCGGCCAGCAGGCTGGCCTTGACCTTGGTGGTGATCCAGGTATCGCCGAGCGGCTGGTCGGAATCGCCGAGCTGCGCCTTGTCGGTCTTCGGATCGTCGTTCGCGATCGCGGAGCCGCCCGCGAGCATGAGCGCAAGCGCGGCGGCGGCAAGGCTGGTGTGGTGAATGCGAAGTGTCATCGGTCGTGCTCCAACTCGGGTGGGTGCGGCGATTCTCCGCGCGGACGGATCGACGCCGCGTGAGCGGGAGCGCGCTGGATGAACGCGCCGGTCATCTTCATGCGCGTTTCGCACGCGCGGGCCAATACTCGCGGCCCCCACACGCAGGAAGTTCCCCATGGCAAAGGCAAGCATCCTCACGATCGCGCTGGCACTCGGGCTCGGCGCGGGCAGCGCGGCGGAGGCGCAGGACGCCGCCGACGGCGACGCGCCGCTGACCGCGCCGCAGGTACGCGCCGCGCTGGAAGCCCAGGGCTATACGGACGTCAACGACATCGAGTTCGACGATGGCATGTGGGAAGCCGACGCCCGCAGCGCCGACGGGCAGCGCGTCGACCTGCGCATCGATCCGGCCACCGGCAAGGTGTATCCGGAGGACCGCGTCGCCCGGCTCGGCGAGGCCGACGTGCGCGCGAGGCTTGCCGCCGAGGGCTACGGCAAGGTCCATGACGTCGAGTTCGACGATGGCGTCTGGACCGCCGAGGCCGAGGACGCGGACGGCCGCGACGTCAGGCTGACGCTGGATCCCGAGGACGGGCGGGTGGTCGGCGAGGAGCGCGACTGACGCCCACGCCGGCCGGGCCCCGCCCGGGTATCAGGCCGGGCTGCGGAAATAGGGCTCGACCCGTCCGTTGACCTTCATCGTCATCGGGTTGCCGCGGCGGTCCAGCGCGCGGCCCACGGCGACGCGGATCCAGCCCTCGCTCACGCAGTACTCCTCCACGTTCGTGCGCTCCTCGCCGTTGAACCGGATGCCGACGCCGCGGCCGAGGGCGGCCTCGTCGTAGTGCGGGCTGCGGGGATCGTTGCTGAGTCGGTCGGGAGGGGTCTGCGTCATGGCGGGTTCCTGCGCTGTTGCCGGCGCGCGCGGGGCGCGCGGCGCAAGAGGATACTTGGCGGCGCCGGAGGCTGCAGCCCTCAGCGCAGCGGCCGGCCCTCGGGGGCACCGCGCCCGAGCAGGTCGGGCAGGGATTCGCCGTCGGCGATGAAGCGCAGGGCGGCGGAGTTGAGGCAGTGGCGCTCGCCGGTGGGCGGGGGGCCGTCGGGGAAGACATGGCCCAGGTGGCTGCCGCAGCGCGCGCAGACGTCCTCGACGCGGACCATGCCGTGGCTGGTGTCGCGCACGCGGCGCACGTGCGACGGCTCGATCGGCTCGAAGAAGCTGGGCCAGCCGGTGCCGGAATCGAACTTCGCGCTGGAGAGGAAGAGCGGCAGGCCGCAGAACCCGCAGGCGTAGACGCCGTCGCGGTGGTTGTCGAGGAAGGCGCCGCAGAACGGCGCCTCGGTGCCGTGGGACAGGAGCACGCGCCGCGCTTCGTCGTCGAGGCCGTCGGCGAGCGCGCGGCGCTGCGCCGCGTCGGGTGGCGTGAGGTCGAATCCGGTCATTCGCGGGTCTCCTGCTGCAGGTCGTCGACAGTGTCGCCCGGTGGCGGGTGGCGGCGGCCCTGGCGGCGCGCGTTCGCGATCACCGCGCGCATCTGTTCGCGGTCGCGATGCCGCGAGATGGGCACCGCGCCGAGCGCGATCGCGCGCTCGCGAAGTTCGGCGGTGACGTCGTAATGGGCGCCGCTGGTCCGGTCCTGGAATGCATGCCGAGGCATGCCCAGCGAGGCAGCGAAGGCGTGCAGCTCGTCCAGCGTGTCCGCCATCAGGTGCGCCCAGCGGCGGCCGCGCCAGAGCGTGACCGCATCGTCCACGTAGACCGCCATCCGCCCGTCAGCGTGGCTTGGCGAGGTCGCTGCGGACCCAGTCGTCGATCAGGCGCTTCTCGTGCCGCAGCCCGTCGTTCAGCGCCACGGTGCCGACGCCGCGATGCAGGAAGCCGATGTCGGTGAGCTGGCGCTCGCCGCTGTCGACGACCTGGCCGGCTGCGTCGTAGCGCGTGTAGCGCAGGTCGATCCGCGGCGGGTAGATGTCGCGGATGACGCGCACGTGGTTGCTGCTGGTGGTCGCGGGCTCGAATTCGCCGGCCCGCTTGATGTCGGTGATCTCGACCTCGAGGCGTTCGCCGGGGGCGAGCGCGCCGGCGGCGCGGCGGGCCAGGTGGGCGGCGATGTCCCGGACCCAGTCGCCGTGCCGCGATTCGAAGCGGTTGCGGCTGTGGCGGATCTCGGTGAAGTCCGCCGGGTCGGTCCAGCTGACGGCCACGGGGCCCGCGGTGTCCAGGCTGCGTGGATAGTCCGGGTCGGTGACGTTGACCGCGCCGGCGGCGCCGGCCAGCGCCAGCGCGCCGGCAAGGACGAACGCGGTCGCGGGTCCCGGTTTGCGGTTCGGCTTCATGGCGGGTCTCCGGCCAGTGTGTGCATCCAGTCTGCTACCCGCCCGGTGGTGCTGCAATCAACGCGGCGCGGCGGGACATGCACGGTTCAGAAGCGGATCCAAGGCCGTCCACACATGCGCCGCGATCGCCGGCTGCGCGTCCGCGGTGGGGTGCAGGTTGTCGTCCTGGAAGTTGGCGCGGTCGTGTGCGATGGGCTCCAGCAGGAAGGGCAGGACCGCCACGTCGAACAGGTCGCCCAGCTGGACGTAGCTGCGCTCGAAGCCGCGGGTGTAGTCGGGGCCGAGGTTGGGCGGCATGCGCATGCCGGCCAGCAGGACCTCGGCACCCACGTGCCGCGAGGCGCCGATCATGCGCGCGAGGTTGCGGCGGAGCCCGGCGAGGGGCAGGCCGCGCAGCGCGTCGTTGGCACCGAGCGCGACCACGACCACCGCCGGGCGATGGTGCAGCACTTCGCCCACCACCCGCGCCGAACCGCCGGCGGTCGTTTCGCCGCTGATGCTCGCGTTGACCACGCGGCAGCCGGGATGCTCGCGCGCCATGCGCTGCGCCACCAGGGCCGGCCAGGCCTCGCCGGCGGCGATGCCGTAGCCGGCCGAGAGCGAGTCGCCCATCACCAGCACCACGCGCCGCGCGTCGCCGTCGCCGGTCCCGCTCGCCTGGCTGGTCGCCGCCGCGGCCGGCGCCAGGCAGGCCGCCAGCAGTGCGCAACCAATGGCACTGTGCAAGCGCCCGCGCATTGAACGATATCCTTGCCGCATCCCGCCTGCTCCCGGACTGCGCCGTCTCCGCGGCGCGAATGGCGGACATCTTGCCCCGGTGAACCCGTCCATGGTCGAACAGATCCACAACACAGTGCCCCGGCCCGACGCCGGCACCTCCGCGCAGGTGCACCCGGCCGCGTCCGCCGTCCCCGCGCTGCGCGCCGAGCAGCTCGGGAAGCGGGTGCCGCTGCCGGGCGGCGAGCTGGTCATCCTCGAGGGCGTGGACGTGCGCATCGGGCGCGGCGAGAGCGTGGCCGTGGTCGGGCCCTCCGGGTCGGGCAAGAGCACCCTGCTGTCCCTGCTCGCCGGGCTGGATTCGCCCAGTTCCGGGCGGGTCGAGATCGACGGGGCCCCGCTGTCCACGCTCGACGAGGACGGCCGCGCGCGGGTGCGTGCCGCCAAGGTGGGATTCGTGTTCCAGAACTTGCAGTTGCTGCCGTCGCTGACCGCGCTCGAGAACGTGATGCTGCCGCTGGAGTTGCGCGGCGACGCCGACGCGGCCGGCCCTGCGCGCGCGATCCAGGACCGCGTCGGGCTCGGCGGGCGGCTGGGACACTATCCGCGGCAGCTGTCGGGCGGGGAGCAGCAGCGGGTGGCCGTGGCCCGCGCCTTCGTGACCGGACCCTCGCTGCTGTTCGCTGACGAACCGACCGGCAACCTGGACACCGCGACCGGGCAGGCCGTCATCGAGCTGCTGTTCGCGCTCAACCAGGACGCCGGCACCACCCTGGTGCTGGTGACCCACGACGAACTGCTGGCGCGGCGGTGCCGGCGCACGCTGCGCATCGAGGGCGGACGCCTGGTGGCCGACACGGGGGCGTCCGGATGAGGATCGCCGCGCTCGCCTGGCGGCAGGTGCGCCGCGACCTGGCCGCGGGCGACGTCCGGATCCTGCTCGCGGCGCTGGTGCTGGCGGTGGTGGCGGTGACCTCGGTCGGCTTCGTCACCGATCGCGCGGCGCGCGCGCTCGCGATCGAGGCCAACCGCGTGCTCGGCGGCGATGCCGTGCTGCGCTCGGATTCGCCGATCCAGGGCCCCGTCCGCGAGGCGGCGCAGGCCGCCGGGCTGCGTACCGCGGACACCGTCGAACTCGACACCATGGTGCGCGTGGGCGAAGGCGACGCAGCGCAGCTGCGCCTGGGCGAACTGCGGGCCATCGGCGAAGGCTTCCCGCTGCGCGGCGAGTATCGGATCGTGGACGGCGACGGCGGGGAGCGCGCGGCCACCGGCGTCCCCGCGCCGGGCACGCTGTGGATGGGCCGGGGCGGCGCCGACACCCTCGGCGCGCGCATCGGCGACCTCGTCGGCATCGGCAACCTCGAGCTGCGCCTGGTCGCGCTGGTCGCACAGGAGCCGGACGCGGCGCTGGACTATTTCAACGTCGCGCCCAGGGTCTTCATCCACCCCGCCGACCTCGCCGCCACCGGGCTGGTGCAGGAAGGCAGCCGCGTCCGCTACCGGCTGGTGGTGGCCGGGGAGGTGGGCGCGGTGGAGCGCTTCACCGACGCGGCGCGGGACCACCTGGCGCGCGGGCAGCGGCTGGAGACCGCGGCCGACGCCCGGCCCGAGATCCGCTCGGCGCTGGACCGCGCGGGCCGCTTCCTCGGCCTTGCCGCGCTGGTCTCGGTGGTGCTGGCCGCGGTGGCGGTGGCGATGGCGGCGCGCCGGCACAGCGCGCGCCATCTGCAGGGCGCCGCGGTGATGCGCTGCCTGGGAGCCAGCCAGGCGACGCTGGCGGGCATCCACATCGGCGGGCTGCTGCTGCTCGGCCTCCTGGGCTGCACGCTGGGCGTGGCCATCGCCTGGCTGCTGCAGTGGGCGATCGGCAGCTGGCTGGGCAGCCTGCTGGGCATCGCCATCCCGCCGGCGGGGCCGCTGCCGGCGCTGCGCGGCTACGGCATGGGCATGGTCGTGCTGCTGGCCTTCGCGGCGCCGCCGGTGCTCGCGCTGCGCCGCGTGCCGGCGCGCAGCGTGCGGCGCCGCGACCTCGACCCGACCGAGCCCGCCGCGCTGGCGGTGCTGGCGATCGGCATCGCGGGCATCGGCGCGCAGCTGTGGTGGCAGGCGGGCTCGGCGACGCTTGCGCTGGCGATGCTCGCCGGCATCGGCGCCACCCTCGGCGTGCTGGCGCTGCTGGCCTGGCTGATGATCCTCGCGGTGCGCCGGCTGCGCGGCCGGCTCCGCGGCAGCGCGCGCTACGGGCTGGCCAACGTCAGCCGCCGCGCCGGCACCAGCATCGCCCAGGTGTCGGCGCTCGGACTGGGCCTGATGGCCCTGCTGCTGCTGACCTTCGTGCGCACCGACCTGCTCGAGCGCTGGCAGCTCTCCCTGGCCGAGGAGGCGCCGAACCGCTTCATCGTCAACGTGCAGCGGGACCAGATGGCCGGCGTCGCCGAGGTCGCGGCGTCGCAGGGCCTTGCCGAGCCGGTGCTGTACCCGATGGTGCGCGGCCGGCTTGCCACCCACGACGGGCGCGCGGTGGGCGCGGCCCGGGCCGCCGACGCCGGGGAGCCCGCCGCGTCGGCTCGTGCGCAGCGGCGCGCGGACCGCGAGTTCAACCTGTCCACGGCGCGCGTCCTGCGCGACGACAACCGGGTCACGGCGGGCCGCTTCTGGGAGCCCGGGGGCGCCGACGGCGTGGAGCTGTCGGTCGAGGCCGGCTTCGCCGCGTCGCTGGGCTGGGAGCTCGGCGACCGCGTGGGCTTCGACATCGCGGGGCGGCGGCTCGAGGGCCGCATCACCAGCCTGCGCGAGGTCGACTGGGAAAGCTTCCGGCCGAACTTCTTCGTGCTGTTCTCGCCGGGCGCGCTGGATGGCTACCCGGCGAGCTGGATCACCGCGGTCAGCGTGCCCGAGGGCGACACCGCGTTCACCCGAGCGCTGGTCCAGCGCTATCCCAACGTGTCGGTGATCGACGTCGACGCCGTGCTGGCCCAGGTGCGCGGCACCGCCGACCAGGTGTCGACCGTGGTCGAGGTCGTGGTCTGGTTCGCGCTCGGGGCGGGCCTGCTGGTGCTGCTGGCGGCGGTGAGCGCCAGCCAGGACGAACGCCTGCTGGAAGGCGGGGTGATGCGCGTGCTCGGCGCCAGCCGGCGCCAGCTCCGGCTGGCCCAGGCTTCGGAGTTCGCGGCCATCGGCCTGATCTCGGGCCTGGTGGCCGCGGTCGCCGCCTCGCTGCTGGCCGGCGTGGTGGCCACCCGCGTGTTCGACCTGCCCTGGACCCCCGACGTCGCCATGGCCGCGCTCGGCGCGGCCGCGGGGACCCTCGCCGCGCTGGTCGCCGGCCTGTGGGCCACGCGCCAGGTGCTCGACGCGCCGCCGGCGGTGACCCTGCGCGGGCTGGAGGGCTGAGCCGCGGGCCCGGGCCGGCCCTTCCAGCCGCGCTGGACGGGGTCGCGGGTGGCGCGGGCCTAGGCTTCGGCCGGCTCCGGCTCCGCCTGGAAGCGCCGCGCGTAGCCGCGCTCGTCGGCCACGGCTTCCACCTCCGCCGCGGCCATCCCCGGTGCGCCGTACACGGCGTAGACGACGGCGCCGTCGCGGCGGCCGACCTGGTGCAGGCGGTAGCGCGCCTGGCCGCTCCCGGTGGCGGGCGGGTAGTGCGTGGGCGGCGTGCCGCCGTCGATGTCGAGTTCGCTGTTGTCGACGGGACCGCCGACGAAGAGTGCGCGCATGTGCGGCTCCGGTCCTGGACTGTCCCGATAGTGGCAAAGGCGGCATTCGCCCGCGATGAAATGGGCACCGCGGCGGCGCACGCGCTGCCCCCCGCACTACAATCGCGGGCCCACCGCCGAAGCGAGGCGACGATGCCCAGCCCCGGAGACCCCGCGCTCGATGCGCTGCTTCGCCCCTTCGGCGACGGCACGCTGGCGCGTGAGCCCGGTGCGCTGTTCATGCGCGCGCGCGCCGGCGGCGGATTCATGGCGCGCGACTGGCGCGGGCTGGTGTGCGAAACCGCGTTCAGGCCCGACGCCGACGCCCTGGCGAGGGCCGGGTTCACCGTGGCCATGCCGGACGACGCGGCGACGGGCGGGGGCCGCCCGCTGGTGCTGCTGCTGCCTCCGCGCCAGCGCGACGAAGCGCGGGCGCTGTTCGCGGAGGCGCTCGCGCGCGCCGCGCCGGGCGCGCTGGTGGTCGCAAGCGTGGCCAACGACGCCGGTGCCCGCACCGCGGAGGCCGACTTCGCGCGCATCGCGGGGCCGGTGTCCACGCGCAGCAAGCACAAGTGCCGGGTGTTCTGGGCGCCCGCGGGGCAGGCCGGCGCCGATGACGCGCTGGCGGCGTCCTGGCGCGGGCTCGCCGCTCCCCGGCCGGTGGCCGGCGGTCGCTTCCTGAGCCGCCCGGGGCTGTTCGCCTGGGACCGCGTCGACGCCGCATCGGCGCTTCTCGCGCGGCACCTGCCGACCGACCTGCGCGGGCGCGCGGCCGACCTGGGCGCGGGCTACGGCTACCTCGCCGCCGAGCTGCTCGGGCGCAGCCCAGGCATCACCGCGCTCGACGCCTACGAGGCCGACGCCCGCGCGCTCGAACTCGCGCGCCACAACCTCGCCGCCTTCGCGCCCCGTGTCGCGCTGGGCTTCCATTGGCACGACGTGGCCGCCGGCATCCCGTCCGGCTACGACGTCGTGGTCAGCAACCCGCCGTTCCACGCCCCCGACGGCCGCGAGCGCCGCGACACCGGCCGCGCGTTCATAGCCGCGGCGGCGCGGGCGCTGCGCCCGGGCGGCCGCCTGTGGCTGGTGGCCAACCGCCACCTGCCCTACGAGCAGGCGCTGGGCGAGGGCTTCGGCGAGGCGCGGCTGGTCGCGCAGGAGGCGGGCTTCAAGGTCGTGGAAGCGGTGAGGTCGGCCGGCCCGCGCCCGTGCGACCCGCGCCGATGAAGCTCGTCCGGGCGCTGGCCAACCTCGGCTACGGCAGCCGCAGGCAGGTGGCGATGATGCTGCGGGAAGGCCGCGTCACCGACGCCGCCGGAGAGGTGCTGTACGCCGACGACGCGCCCGCCTGGCATGAAGTCCGCGTCGACGGGGAGCCGCTCGATCCGCCACCGGGCCTGCTGCTGATGCTGCACAAGCCGCCCGGCTACACCTGTTCGACCAGGGATCGCGGGCGGCTCGCGTATTCGCTGCTGCCGACGCGCTTCGCGCTGCGCTCGCCGACGCTGTCGACGGTGGGTCGGCTCGACCGCGACACCAGCGGCCTGCTGCTGATGACCGACGACGGGCAGCTGCTGCACCGGATCATCTCGCCGAAGTCGAGGCTGCCCAAGGTCTACGAGGCCACCCTGGCCGAACCGCTGCGCGGCGACGAAGCCGGCGTCTTCGCGAGCGGGACCCTGGTGCTGGAGTCCGAGAAGACGCCGCTGCTGCCGGCCGGGCTGGAGGTGCTGTCGCCGACCCGGGCCCGGCTCACCCTGCACGAGGGCCGCTACCACCAGGCGCGGCGGATGTTCGCGGCGGTGGGCAACCACGTGCTGGCCCTGCACCGGGTGCAGGTGGGCGGGCTCGCGCTGGGCGACCTGCCCGAGGGCGAGTGGCGGATCCTCGATGCCGGGGAACGCGAACGGCTGTGGTGAGCCGCTACGGCGGCGACTCCGTCCCGTCGCCGTCGAACAGCGCCCGCCATCCTTCGTGGCCGAGCTCCCGCAAGGCCTCGATGTTCCGCCCGACGATCGCGTCCGGGTCCGGGAAGGCCGCGACCGCGCGCGAGACGCTGTCCTCGCGGAGCAGGTGCAGGGTCGGCCACGGCGAGCGGTTGGTGTAGTTGGCGATGTCGTCGGCGCCGCTGCCGGCGAACCGGTACCGCGGATGGAAGCTGGCGACCTGCAGCACGCCTTCCAGCCCCAGTTCCTCGACGAGGCCTTCGGCCGAGTCGAGGAAGTCGTTGTAGTCGAGGAAGTCCTGCAGCACGTGCGGATGCACGACCAGGGTGGTGTCGACGACCTCCGCGGGCGTGTCACGCAGGTGCAGCAGCTCCTCGCCCAGCTGCGCGAGCAGCGCGGCCTCGTCGCGCGCCCCGCTCAGGACAATGCGCACCTGGCCCCTGGCCACCACCGCCTTCGCGAACGGGCAAAGATTGAGCCCGATGACGGCCTTCTCGATCCAGCGCCGGGTGTCGGAGATCGGATCCATCGTGGTGCTCCCGGTCGCGGCCGTGGCCGCTCCCACAGTGTTGCCGTTGCCGTTGCTGGTGCCGGCGGTGCCTCAGTCGCGGAAATTGTCGAACTGCAGCGGCAGCTCGAACTCCTTGCCGCGCAGCAGGGCCATCACCGCCTGCAGGTCGTCGCGCTTCTTGCCGCTGACCCGCAGCTTGTCGCCGTTGACCTGGCTCTCGACCTTGAGCTTCGACGCCTTGATTTCGCCCTGGATCTTCTTCGCCAGCTCGCGTTCGATGCCCTGCCGGACGGTGATCTTCTGCCGGGCGCCGGCGACGTTCGACTCCACTTCGCCGAACTCGAGGCAACGGGTGTCGATCTTCCTCGCCGCCAGCCGGGCGCGGAGGATGTCGGTCATCTGCTGCAGCTGGAATTCGCTGGGCGCGCGCTGGGTGATCACCGCGTCCTCGCGCTCGAAGGCGGCGTCGACGCCCTTGAAGTCGAAGCGCGTGGCGAGTTCGCGGTTGGCCTGGTCGACGGCGTTGGTCAGCTCGTGGGTGTCGACCTCGGAGACGATGTCGAAGGACGGCATGGCGATGCAACCGGACGGGAAAGGGGCTTCAGGATACCCCGGCGCCGACCGGGCCGGACCTCGTGCATCATGGCGTCCCGCGTTCCCCCGGACGCCGCACGGAGCCCCGCCATGCATCGCACTGCCGCCTATGCCGCCACCTCGGCCACTTCGCCGCTCGGGCCGTGGAGCCTCGAGCGCCGCGATCCGCGCCCCGGCGAGGTGCTCATCGACATCCGCTACTGCGGGATCTGCCACTCCGACCTGCACACCGTGCGCGGGGAGTGGGGGCCGGTGCAGTACCCGCTGGTGCCCGGCCACGAGATCGTGGGCCACGTCGCCGCGGTCGGCGGGGGCGTGGACCGGTTCGCCGTCGGCGACGCGGTCGGCGTGGGCTGCTTCGTCGATTCCTGCCGCCGCTGCGACCAGTGCGCCGCGGGCGAGGAGCAGTACTGCGACCGCGGGATGGTCGCGACCTACGGCAGCATCGACCCGTCCACCGGCGAGATGACGCAGGGCGGGTATTCCACGCGGATCACCGTGCACCAGGACTACGTGCTGCGGATTCCCGCCGGACTGCCGCTGGACCGGGCCGCGCCGCTGCTGTGCGCCGGGATCACCACCTGGTCGCCGCTGCGGCGGTTCGGCCTGGAGGCCGGCGACGAGCTCGGCGTGGTCGGCCTGGGCGGGCTTGGCCACATGGCGGTGAAGTTCGGCGTGGCGATGGGCGCGCGCGTGACCGTGCTCAGCACCTCCGAGGGCAAGCGCGAGGACGCCATGCGCCTGGGCGCCCATGCCTTCGAGGTCGCGTCCGCGCCGGGCGCGGCGCGCCGGCTCGCGAAGCGCTTCCGCATGATCCTGGACACCGCGGCGGCCGCCCACGACTACAACCACTACCTGGGCATGCTCGGGATCGACGGCACGATGGTGCTGCTCGGCATCCCCGGGCCCTCGCCGGTCGCCGCGGCGTCGCTGGTGATGGGCCGTCGGCGCCTGGCCGGTTCGCTCATCGGCGGGATCCGCGAGACCCAGGAGATGCTCGATTTCTGCGCCGCCAACGGCGTTGCCAGCGATATCGAGCTGATCGGCGCCGCCGACATCAACGTGGCCTACGAACGCATGCTGCGCGGCGACGTCCGCTACCGCTTCGTCATCGACGCCTCCACCTTCGGCGGCTGAGCGGGTGGAGCCGGGGACGCCGGGCGCCGCCGCGGGCGGCGCCGCCTCGACCGCCGCGCGCGACCATCGGCGCGCGCTCGTCGCGATGCTGTTCGCGGTGGCCGTGCTGTGCCTCATGGACGCATGCATGAAGCAGCTGTCCGGACACTATCCGCCGATGCAGGTCGCCGCCCTGCGCGGGATGGCCGGGCTGCCGCTGGTGGTGGCCTGGGCGGCCGCGACCACCGGCCTTCGGCCGCTGTTCCAGGTGCACTGGCCGCTGCACCTGCTGCGCGGCGTGCTCGGGGTGGCCTTCCTGTCCTGCTACGTCGCCGGCCTGCGCGACCTGCCGCTGTCGACCGCCTACGCCATCACCTTCGTCGGGCCGCTGCTGGTCACGGCGATGGCGGTGCCACTGCTGCGCGAGCACGTCGGCCCGCGCCGCTGGACCGCGATCGTGGTCGGCATCGTCGGCGTGCTCGTGGTGCTCCGGCCGGGCGGCGGCGACGTGATGACCAGCGCCGGCCTGCTGGTGCTGTTCGCCACCGCCTGCTACGCGGCTTCGGTGGTCACGGTGCGCATGCTCGCGCAGCGCGACAGCGCGCAGGCGCTGGTGTTCTGGTTCCTCGGCATGGTCGCGGTCGGCGCGGGGCTGCTGGCGTGGCCGCAGTGGGTCCCGCTGCGCATGGCCGACGGCTGGCTGCTGGCGGGGATCGCGCTGTTCGGCACCCTCGGCCAGGTCGCGCTCACGCACGCCTTCCGGCTGGGCGAGGCGTCGCTGATCGCGCCGCTGGAATACACCGCGCTGGTGTGGGTGGTGCTGCTCGACCTCGTGCTGTGGCAGGTGCTGCCCGACGGCATGACCTGGCTTGGCGCCGGGATCATCGTCGCCAGCGGCCTCTACCTGATGCGCCGCGAGCGCGTGGTCCGCGGGCGCGGCGCCGACCCCGTGGCGCCCGCGGCCGGGCCCCGGGAATGAAGGCGGGCCCGCAGGGGGCCCGCCTCCACGCGACGCCCGGGATGGATCAGAAGCGCGCGCCGATGCCGACGCCCAGCACCACCGGGTCGAGGCGCGCGTCGCCGGCCTTCTCGCCGTCGATCCGCACGTCGGAATCGGCCTGGAAGTAGCGCGCGTCGGCGCGCGCGAACCAGGTCGGGCTGATGTTGACGTCGAGGCCGACCGTCGCCACCGCGCCCCTGGCGGTCTCGATGCCGACGCGCTCGCCGGCCGGGGTCGGGGTCTCGCGGTCGTAGTTGGTCTCGTGGTAGCCCAGTCCCACGAAGGGACGCAGGGTGCTCGCGGACGTGCCGAAGCGGTACTGGCCGCTCAGCGACCAGGGCTGGGCGTCCACGCTGCCGACCTTGCCGCCGCCGGCGTTGACGCGCTGGCCGTAGCGGTCGGCGGCCCAGGCCTCGACGCCCCAGTTGTCATTGACGTGCCAGGTCACGCCGAGGGTCGGCGTACCCTCGCCGTCGAACGCGGTGCGCGTCCCGGCGATCTCCGGGTTGCGGGTGGATTCCACCATCGAATAGCCGGCGACCACC
>JAAZHF010000263.1 GCA_012510865.1 Gammaproteobacteria bacterium | reverse complement strand
CTCTACGACGGCTTCATCGGCGACGGCGACAAGGCGCGCCTGGCCATGGTGCGCGCCACGCCGCCGGCACAGCTGGGTACGCGCGACTTCGGCTTCCAGGACCCGCGCCTGCCCGAGCTGCTGTTCCGCTACCGCGCGCGCAACTGGCCGGCCACCCTGGACGCCGCCGAAGCGGCGCGCTGGGACGACTACCGCCGCCGGCGCCTGTGCGACGACGCCGGCCTGTCGGAATGCACGTTCGACGGCTACTTCATGGAGATCGCCCGCCTGCGCGGCGAGCATGCGGCCGACGGCGAGCGCCTGGCATTGCTGGACCGGCTCGAGGCCTGGGGCCGCGACCTGGCCTCCGACCTGGCCCGGACGGACACGGACCCCGACGCCGGCCGCGACGCCACGCCGCCCGACATGCTCCTCGCAGGCCGATGAGCACCTACTTCAGCGACCGGACCTTCCGCTTCCTGCGCGCGCTCGCGCGGCACAACGAGCGCGCGTGGTTCCATGCCCACAAGGCGGAGTACGAGGCGCATGTCCGCGACCCGCTGCAGCGCCTCATCGCCGACATGCAGCCCGACCTGGCCGAGGTCAGCGCGCACTTCCGCGCCGACCCCCGCAGCGTGGGCGGTTCGCTCTACCGCATCCAGCGCGATACCCGCTTCGCCAGCGACAAGCGGCCCTACAAGACCTGGCAGGGCGCGCGCCTGTTCCATGCCCGGCGCAAGGAGCTGGCCTCGCCGCTGTTCTACCTGCACATCGAACCCGGCAACTGCTTCGTCGCCGCCGGCCTGTGGCGACCCGAATCGCCCACGCTGCGCCAGCTGAGGCAGTTCATCCTCGACAACCCCGCCGGGTGGAAGGCAGCCGCCCACGCCCCCGCCTTCCGCCGCCGCTACGCGATGGACGACGAGGACAGGCTGGTGCGCCCGCCGCGCGGCTTCCCCGCCGACTTCCCCTTCATCGACGACCTGCGTAACCGCAGCTTCGTCGCCTGGCGGCCGCTGGACGACGACACCGTCACCGGCCCACGGCTGCGCCAGGTGCTGGCGAAGGACCTGCATGGCCTCGCGCCCTTCATGGATTATCTGTGCGCGGCACTGGACCTGGAGTTCTGACATGGCCAATGATCGAGGCACCCTGCGCCGGCTTGCATGGCTCATCGCCGCGGTGCTGGCCGGGCTGCTCGCCTGGGTGGGATCGGGGCCCTGGCGCACCATCGAAGGCATCCGCCAGGCGGTGAAGACCGAAGACGCCCGGGCGCTCGCGCAACACGTCGACTTTCCCGCCCTGCGCGCCAGCCTGAAACCGCAGCTGCAGGACCGGATCGTGCGCGCGGCCGGCGTCGAGGCGCACACCGGCCCGCTGGCCGCCTTCGGCCTCACCGTCGCCACCGGCCTGGCCGGCGGACTGGTCGACGCCCTGGTCACGCCGGCGGGCCTGGGCGCGATGATGGAAGGCCGCAAGGTCTGGAACCGCGCCGGCGGCATCCCGCCGCCGGCGCGCAGCGACACCAGCGCCCAGGCGGAGCCGCTCCCGGATCCGCGCCTGCGCTTCGAATCCTTCTCGCGTGCCGCGGTGGCGGTGCCGCTGGAGGACGGTGGCGAACTCTCGCTGGTGCTCACCCGCTCGGGCACGCGATGGCGCCTGTCGGAGATCCGCCTCCCGCCGCCCTGAGCGCTGGAACCCAGCGTTTCCTCCGCGCCCACGGGTTTGAACACGGGTTTAACGACCGCGGGGCGCATGCTGGGGATCCCCATTCAGAGCGGAGCATGGCATGCGGATCCAGGCGGCGGTCACCCGGGCCCAGGGCGAACCTTTTTCGATCGAGGACGTGCGACTGTCCGGGCCGGGCCCGAACGAGGTCCTGGTCCGGATCGTCGCGACCGGCGTCTGCCACACCGATGCGGTCGGCCGCGACCTCGCGGTGTCGCCGTACCCGATCGTGCTCGGCCACGAAGGCTCGGGCATCGTCGAGAAGGTCGGCGACAACGTCACCGCCATCGCGCCCGGCGACCACGTGGTGATGTCCTTCGCCCACTGCGGTCGCTGCGCCAATTGCCTCACCGGGCATCCGACGGTCTGTGCCACCTTCAACGAGCTCAACTTCGGCGGCCGCATGGACGACGGCACCGCGCGCCTGCACCAGGGCGAGGCCGATCTCTCCACGTTCTTCGGCCAATCCTCGTTCGGCACCCACGCGGTGGCCCACGAGCGCAACGTGGTCAAGGTCGACAAAGACGTGGACCTGGCGCTGCTCGGCCCGCTGGGCTGCGGCATCCAGACCGGCGCCGGCACCGTGCTCAACCGGCTGAAGCCGGAGTTCGGCACCTCGATCGCGGTCTATGGCTGCGGCGCCGTGGGCCTGAGCGCGATCATGGCGGCGAAGATCGCCGGCTGCCCGCGCATCATCGCCGTGGACGTGCACGACAACCGGCTGCAGCTCGCGGGCGAGCTCGGCGCGACCCATGCGTTCAACGGCAGCCAGGTCGACGTGGTCGAGGAGATCCGGGCCGCGACCGGCGGCGGCACGGAGTACGCGGTGGAGACCACCGGCGTGCCCCCCGTGGTGCGGCAGTCGCTCAACGCCCTGCGCCCGCTGGGCACGGTCGCCATCGTGGGCGTGACGCCGAAGATGGAGCTCGACGTGCACAACGACCTGATGGCCGAGGGCAAGGGCATGATCGGCGTGATCGAGGGCGACTCGGTGCCGCGCGTGTTCATTCCGCAGCTGGTGGAGTTCTACAAGGCCGGCAAATTCCCGTTCGACCGCCTGGTGGGGTTCTACGACTTCGCCGACATCGACCGGGCGTTCGAGGATTCGGCCAGCGGCAAGACCGTCAAGCCGATCCTGCGGCTGCCGTGAGGAGATGAGCGGATGACCACCAGGGCCCCCTCTCCCTATGAAGACTTCGGTCTGCTGCCGATCGCCGGCACGCGGCGCGAAGGCGCCGCCGGCCGCCGGCTCGAGGTCACCAACCCCTTCAGCGGCGAAACGCTGCTGGAGATCGCGATGGCCGACCACGCCGACCTGGACGAGGCCTACCAGGCCGCCGCGAACGCGCAGCGCGACTGGGCCGCCACGGGTCCGGGCGAGCGCGCCGCGGTGATGCACCGGGCGGTGGCCATCTTCGATGCCCGCAAGGACGAGATCATCGACTGGCTGGTGCGCGAGTCCGGCAGCACGCTGGTCAAGGCCGCGATCGAATGGGGTTCTGCGCGCGCGATCACGCTGGAAGCAGCGGGCATGCCGTCGCGCAGCCACGGCCGCGTGCTTCCCAGCGACGTGCCCAACAAGCAGAGCCTGGTCTACCGCAAGCCGCTGGGCGTGGTCGGCGTGATCAGTCCGTGGAATTTCCCGCTGCACCTGAGCATCCGCTCGGTCGCACCGGCGCTGGCGCTGGGCAATGCGGTGGTGCTGAAACCCGCAAGCGACACCCCGGTGACCGGCGGCCTGCTGCTGGCGCGCATCTTCGAAGAGGCCGGGCTGCCGTCGGGCCTGCTCAGCGTGGTGGTGGGCGCGGGCTCGGAGATCGGCGACGCCTTCGTCGAGCACCCGGTGCCGGCCTTCATTTCCTTCACCGGGTCCACCGATGTCGGCCGCGGCATCGGCCGCATCGCCAGCGGCGGCGAGCACCTCAAGCGCGTGGCGCTGGAGCTCGGGGGCAACAGCCCGTTCGTGGTCCTGGCCGATGCCGACCTGGAGGCTGCGGTGGAGGCCGCGGTGGTCGGCAAGTTCCTGCACCAGGGCCAGATCTGCATGGCGATCAACCGCATCATCGTCGAGGCGCCGCTGCTGGAGGCGTTCACCCGGCGCTTCGTCGAGCGGGTCCGGGCCTTGCCGGTCGGCGATCCGGCGAAGCCAGGCACGGTGGTCGGCCCGGTGATCAATCCCCGCCAGCTCGAGGGCCTGCGCGCGAAGGTGGCCAGGGCGAAGGAGGAAGGCGCGATTGTGCTTCTGGGCGGCGAGCCCGGGGGCAACGTGATGCCGCCACACGTGTTCGGCGGCGTCACCGCCGACATGGAGATCGCCCGCGAGGAGATCTTCGGACCGCTGGTGGGCATCCAGGCAGCGCGCGACGCGGAGCACGCGCTGGAGCTGGCGAACGGCAGCGAGTACGGGCTGTCCAGCGCCGTGTTCACCGGCGACGTGGCGCGCGGCATCGCGTTCGCCCGCCGCGTCCGCGCCGGCATGACCCATGTGAACGACATGCCGGTCAATGACGACTACAACGCGCCCTTCGGCGGCGAGAAGAACTCCGGCCTCGGCCGCTTCAATGGCGACTGGGCCCTCCACGAGTTCACCACCGACCAGTGGATCACGGTGCAGACCGGGCCGAGGCCCTATCCCTTCTGAGGCGCGCCGCTTGCCGGCCGGGATGCCGGCAAGCGACCGGATGAGTCAGGCGCGACGGCGGACCGGTTCCGCGAAGCCTTCAGCCGCCGCGGCCACGGGCGTCGGTAGCGCCGGCACGCGCGGCTGCTCTTCCAGCGCCCGGGGCTCGTCCAGGAACGCCTGCAGCGAATCGTCCATCGCCTCCATCCAGCGCGTGTGGTGGGGTGGCGCGAGCGTGCCGGTGATCGTCGAGCGGTAGCTCCGGTTGCGGTAGCCGAGGATGTCCTCGCGCTTGTCGCGCTGCCACTGCTTGAACCTCGCCGCGACCTCCTCGATCGCGAATTCCGGGTAGTCGCTGCGGTCGACCAGGTCGCGCACGTAGGCGGCCTGGAAGTCGATGTCGTCGTCGGAGCCGGCGCAGGCGTTCTCGCGCCCGAACCAGGCCTCGCTGTCGGCGCGCATCGCGTCCGCGTCGGGCAGCGCGGTGCGGCCGAGGATCACGTCGCGCGCCAGCCAGGCCTGCGCGTCGAACATGTTGAACGTGTAGTACTGGTCCTGCATGCCGAGGTAGACCAGCTTCGGGTTGTCGATCCAGAACACGCCCTTGTACAGCCCCTCCGGGTACAGCCTGTTGCTGGTGCGCAGGGTCAGGTCATCCGGCAGGAACGGGAAGTGGTGCTGGTAGCCGGTGCACAGGATGATCGCGTCGACATCCTTCGAGCTGCCGTCGATGAAGTGCGCGGTATTGCCTTCCACGCGCGTGAGCAGGGGCCGCTCGGCGAAGGCGCGCGGCCAGTCATAGCCCATCGGCGCGCTGCGGTAGCTGAAGGTCACCGACTTCGCGCCGTACTTGTAGCACTGGGTGCCGATGTCCTCGGCCGAGTAGCTGCTGCCGACCAGCAGCAGGTCCTTGCCGGCGAACTCGCAGGCGTCGCGGAAGTCGTGCGCGTGCAGCACGCGGCCGGGGAACTGCGACAGCCCTTCGAACGCGGGCGCGTTGGGGGTGGAGAAGTGGCCGGTGGCGACCACCACCCAGTCGAACTCCTCGCTCACCATGCGGTCGTCCTCGAGCTCGCGCACGGTGACGGTGAACTTGCCGGTCTCATCGCTGTACTCGACCGAGTGCACGGCGGTGTTGAAGCGGATCTGGTCGCGCAGGCCGCTACGTTCGATCCGGCCCATGATGTAGTCGCGCAGCACCGGCCGCGGCGGATACGAGGCGATGGGGCGGCCGAAGTGCTCCTCGAAGCTGTAGTCGGCGAACTCCAGGCACTCCTTCGGGCCGTTCGACCACAGGTAGCGGTACATGCTGGCGTGCACCGGCTCGCCGTGCTGGTCCAGGCCGGTGCGCCAGGTGTAGTTCCACATGCCGCCGAGGTCGGACTGCTTTTCGAAGCAGACGATCTCGGGGACATCGGCCCCCGCGCGGCGGGCGGCATCGAAGGCGCGCAGCTGGGCCAGGCCGCTGGGGCCGGCGCCGAGGACGGCGATACGTTGGGTCATGGGATGTGTCATCTCCTTTCACGGCACGCGCCGTTCGCAGCGTGGCCAGGCGCGAAAACGTCGCGCGGGAACGCGCCGGCGGGACGTCGAGTGGACATCCCGGAGGCGCACGGGAGCCCGGCTGCAGCGGGCTGCACCCGATGGATCGCTGGAAAGGCACGTCGGACTGCCGACCGGAGCATGGCTCCGTTCCTGCCGATACCGGGCATGGAGTTCGCGCGGATGCGAGAGGCCGCAGGCGGCCACAGGGCCGCAAACCTGAATCAAACAGAAGCGATTTGCGGCGAATTGCGCGTAACGACGGCGATACTAGCACAGCCGGCCCCCGGGGCCCGGCGGCGCGGCGACTCAGCCGAAATTCGACACCCCGTGTGGCACGTGGCCCGTGGCCACGTGCTGGCGCGCCGATTCGATGTTGTGCTGCGAATCGTCGAAGAAGATGTCGGCGCCGAAGACGTCCAGGAACGGCCCCTTGGGACGACCACCCAGGAACAGCGCTTCGTCCAGGCGCACGCCCCATTCGCGCAGGGTGCGGATGACGCGTTCGTGCGCCGGCGCCGATCGCGCCGTGACCAGGGCGGTCCGGATCGGCGAGGCATCGCCCGGTGGCCATGCCGCCTGCAGGTGGTGCCGCGCGTCGAGGAAGCCCCAGAAGGGTCCGCCCGACAGCGGCTCGCGCGCGCGCTCGAGCTCGTGCCGGTGGAAGGCTTCGATCCCGCTTTCCCGCGAAACCCGCTCGCCCTCGTCGCCGAAGATCACGGCGTCGCCGTCGAAGGCGATGCGCAGCTGGTCGTGGCGGTGCGCGGGAGCCCGCGCGGGGAGGATGGTGGCCGCGGCGACGCCGTTCTCCAGCGCCGCTCGCACCGACTCCGGGTTGGCCGACAGGAACAGCTGGGCGCCGAAGGGCCGGATGTAGGGCCAGGTCGGCTCGCCGGAGGTGAAGGTGGCGCGCGCGATGGCAAGGCCGTGGTGCTGGATGGAGTTGAAGATGCGCAAGCCGGTGTCCGCGGAGTTGCGCGACAGCAGGATCACCTCGACCCTGGGCGCGTCGGGCGGCGCGCCCTGGTTGAGCGCGAGCAGCTTGCGCACCAGCGGGAAGGCGATCCCCGGCTCGAGGATCTCGTCCTCCTTGGCCCGCTGGTGCTCGGCGTAGGCCTCGATGCCGTCGCTCTCGAACACCGCGTGGCTGTGCTCGAGGTCGAACAGCGCCCGCGAGGAGATGGCGACGGTCAGCGGCGGAAGGACGTCGGATGGCATGCGGGGAGTATGCGCGACGTGGGTCGCAGGCGGCGAGACGCGCCGGGCTCAGGCCTCGAACTGCTCGCTGAGGATCCGCTCTTCCAGGTTGTGCTCGGGATCGAACAGCAGGGTCACGGTGCGGTCGCGCGACTCCTGGATGGTGACCTCGACGACGTCGCGCACTTCGTGCGAGTCGGCGGTCGCGCTGACCGGGCGCTTGTAGGGATCGAGCACGCGGAAGCGCACCACGGTATCGGCGCGCAGCAGGGCACCGCGCCAGCGCCGCGGCCGGAACGCCGCGATCGGCGTCAGCGCCACCACGCTGCTGCCCAGGGGCAGGATCGGGCCGTGGGCGGAGTAGTTGTAGGCGGTGCTGCCGGCCGGGGTGGCCAGCATCACGCCGTCGCAGACCAGTTCGTCCAGGCGCACCTGGCCATTGAGTTCGATCGACACGTGGGCGGCCTGGCGGGTCTGCCGCAGCAGGGAGACCTCGTTGTAGGCCAGCGAGCCGACGCTGGCCCCGGACTCCGTCGATGCAACCATTTCCAGCGGCCGGAGCACCGCCGGCTCGGCGCCCTCCAGGCGCGCGAGAAGGTCGGGCACGCTGCCGCCCTCCCCCTGGTGGTGGTTCATCAGGAAGCCGAAGCTGCCCAGCTTGAGTCCGTACACCGGCTTGCCGAGCGCGCCGTGGCGATGGAGCGTCTGCAGCATGAAGCCGTCGCCGCCGAGTGCGCAGATGATGTCCGCCTCCTCGGGTGCGCGCTGGCCGTGGCGCTCCACGAAGCGCGCAAGCGCGGCCTGCGCGTCCGGCGTCGGGCTGGCAAGGAAGGCGATGCGTGGGGATCCGGTCATGGCCCAAGCATAGCGCCCTTCGAAGCCGCCTCCTCCCCCGGGCGCGCGGGGGAGGAGGGACCGTTCCTCAGCTGGCGCTGGCCAGCTGCGCCAGGCGGCGGACGGCCACCGATGCGGTCGGATAGTCGAGCGTCTTCTGCGCCGCCAGCTCGGAGAGCATCCCGAGCGTGAACTTCAGCGCGGCGTCGTCGCGGCGGAGCCACTGCGCGACCTTGGCGTCGGCGTCGCGGCCCGGCATCGACAGCACCTGTCCCACCAGGGCCCTGTGCCGCGCCGCCAGCTCGTCGCGCAGCGCCCCGTGGGCGACCGCGTGCCAGCGTCCATCGACGGGAAGCGCGTCGATCTGCTGCACCAGCCACGGCAGGTCCAGGGCCTCGGCCAGGCGGAAGTGCGCCCGGGCGACGTCCACCGGCTTCCGCTTGCGCTCGCGCGCCAGCTCGATGATGTCGGGGCAGGCCTCCAGGTAGGGCAGCGCCGCCAGCTGGCCGCCGAGGTCGTCGGGCATGCCCTTGGCCTTCCAGTCGGCAAGCGACTGCTCGTAGGCCGGGCGCTGGCCGTCGGTCAGGATGCCTTCCCCGGCGCGGATGGCCTGGAAGCCGCCGTGGTAGCGCTCGACCGCGCTGGAGATGTCGGGCAGCTCGCCCGGACGCGACAGCAGCCAGCGGGTGAAGGACCGCTGCAGCGACCAGATCACCTGCAGCGCATCGATCTGCACCGACTCGGCGACCTTGCCGTCCAGCGCGTCGATCTGCGCCCACAGCGAACGCGCCTCCAGCGTCTCCCGGGTCACGGTGTAGGCCTTGGCGACCTCGGCCGGCGTGCGCCCGGTGTCCTCCTGCATGCGCAGCAGGAAGGTCGCGCCCATCCGGTTGATGGTCGAGTTGGTCACCGCCGTGGCGATGATCTCGCGCTTGAGGCGGTGCTGTTCCATGGCCCTGGCGTACCGTGCCTGCAGCGGCTTCGGGAAATAGCGCTGGAGCTCGCGCGACAGGTACGGGTCCTCCGGGATGTCGGACTCGAGCAACTGCTCGAAGGCCGTCAGCTTGGCGTAGGACAGCAGCACCGCGAGCTCCGGCCGCGTCAGGCCCTGGTTGCGCGCCTTGCGCTCGGCGCACTCGGCGTCGGTCGGCAGGTACTCGATCTGGCGGTCGAGCCGTCCCTGCGCCTCCAGCACCTGGATGAAGTGCTGCTTGGACCCCAGGCGCGGCACGCTCATCCGCTCCATCAGGCTGATCGCCTGGTTCTGGCGGTAGTTGTCGTTGAGCACCAGGGCGGCGACCTCGTCGGTCATCTCCTTGAGCAGGCGGTTGCGCTCCTCGACCTTGAGCTTGCCGGCCTGCACCTGGGCGTTGAGCAGGATCTTGATGTTCACCTCGTGGTCGGAGGTGTCCACGCCCGCGGAATTGTCGATGAAGTCGGTGTTGAGCAGGACCCCGGCCTGTGCGGCTTCGATGCGGCCGCGCTGGGTCATGCCCAGGTTGCCGCCCTCGCCCACCACGCGGCAGCGCAGCTCCCCGCCGTTGACGCGGATGGCGTTGTTGGCGCGGTCGCCGACGTCGGCGTGGCTCTCGGTGCTGCCCTTGACGTAGGTGCCGATGCCGCCGTTCCACAGCAGGTCGACCGGCGCCCTGAGCACGGCCGACATCAGCTCGTTGGGGCTGAGCGAGGTGACGCCTTCGTCGAGGCCCAGCGCCCGGCGCATCTCGGGCGACACGTCGATCGACTTGGCGCTGCGCGGGAACACGCCGCCGCCCTTGCTGATCAGCGACTTGTCATAGTCGTCCCAGCTCGAACGCGGCACCTTGAACAGGCGCTGGCGCTCCCTGTAGGACACCGCCGAATCCGGGTCCGGATCGACGAAGATGTGGCGGTGGTCCATCGCCGCGACCAGGCGGATGTGCTTCGACAGCAGCATTCCGTTGCCGAACACGTCGCCGGACATGTCGCCGATGCCGACCACGGTGAAGTCCTGCTTCTGGGTGTCGTGGCCGAGCGCGCGGAAGTGGCGCTTGACCGACTCCCAGGCGCCACGAGCCGTGATGCCCATGCCCTTGTGGTCGTAGCCGACCGAGCCGCCGGAGGCGAAGGCATCGTCGAGCCAGTAGCCGTATTCGCGGGCGATGCCGTTGGCGATGTCGGAGAACGACGCGGTCCCCTTGTCCGCCGCCACCACCATGTACGGGTCGGCGTCGTCATGGCGGACCACGTTCGCGGGCGGCAGCACCTCGCCGTCGACCGACAGGTTGTCGGTGAGGTCGAGCAGGCCGCTGATGAAGCGCCGGTAGCAGGCGATGCCTTCCGCCTGCAGCGCGTCGCGGTCGCCGCCGGCCGGCGGCCGCTTGACGATGAAGCCGCCCTTGGAGCCGACCGGCACGATCACCGTGTTCTTCACCATCTGCGCCTTGACCAGGCCCAGGACCTCGGTGCGGAAGTCCTCGCGCCGGTCGGACCAGCGCAGGCCGCCGCGCGCGACCGGGCCGAAGCGCAGGTGGGTGCCCTCGACGCGCGGGCCGCAGACGAAGATCTCGCGGTACGGGCGCGGCTTGGGAAGGTCGGGCACCAGGGCCGAATCGAACTTGAAGGCGATGTAGTCCCTGGGCGCGCCCTCGGCGTCGACCTGGTAGTAGTTCGTGCGCAGCGTGGCCTCGATCACCCCCACGTAGCCGCGCAGGATCCGGTCCTCGTCGAGGCTCGCGACGCGATCCAGCATGGACCGGATGCTGCCGTTGGCCGCGGCCATGGCGGCCTTGCGCCCCTTCTCCGCGCGCGGGTCGAAGCGCGCCTCGAACAGCGCGACCAGCTGGCGCGCCAGCTCGGGGTAGCGCACCAGGGTGGCTACGACGTAGCTCTGCGAGAAGGGCGCGCCGACCTGCAGCATGTACTTGCAGTAGGCGCGCAGCATCGAGACCTGGCGCCAGTCCAGGCCGGCCGCCGCCACCAGGCGGTTGAAGCCGTCGTTCTCGGCGTCGCCGCGCCAGATGCGCGAGAACGCCTCCTCGAAGCGCCCGGCGTCGGGTTCTGCGCCCCCGACGACCTCGACCTCGAAGTCCTGGATCCAGGCCACCCTGGGGGCCTCGCCCGGCGACGACTGCGACTCGACCCGGTGCGGGTGCTCAGCGATCACGCGCAGGCCCATGTTCTCCATCATCGGTAGCACGTCCGACAGCGGCACGTCGTGGTCGGCCCGGTACAGCTTCAGCCGCAGCGGGCCCTCGCCCGGCTGGTCGAGGACCGCGCGGTGAAGGCTCAGGCGCAGGTCGTCGGCACCGTCAAGGGCGTCGAGCTGGGCCACGTCCATGGCGGCGATCGCCGGCGTCACCCGCTCGATGTACTGCACCGGCAGCGCGCGCGCCCAGCCGGCGGCGAGCGCGAGGCCGCGGGCCTCGCCGTGGGCGTCGATCAGGGTCTCGCGCAGGTCGTCCTGCCAGTTGCGCACGATCGCGGACAACCGCGCCTGCAGGGTGGACTCGTCGACCTCGACAGCCTCGCCGGTGCGCGGGCGCACCAGCATGTGCAGCTGGGCCAGCGGCGACTCGCCGAGGCTGACGCTGGTGTCCACGTGGTCGGCCCCCAGCGCCTCCTTGAGCATCGCCTCGACCCGCAGGCGGACCTCGGTGTTGTAGCGGTCGCGCGGGACGTAGGCGAGGACCGAGTAGAAGCGGCCATAGTGGTCGCGGCGCAGGAACAGCCTGCTGCGCACGCGCTCCTGCAGGCCCAGGATGCCGCTGGCCACGCGCTGCAGCTCGGCGCTCGAGGCCTGGAACAGCTCGTCGCGCGGGAGCGTCTCGAGGATGTGCTTGAGCGCCTTGCCGCTGTGCCCGGTGTCCACGAGGCCGGAGGCGTTCATCACCTGCTCGTGGCGCACGCGCACGATCGGGATGTCCCAGGGGCGGCGGTTGTACGCGCTGGACGTGTAGAGGCCCAGGAAGCGCTTCTCGGCCACGGCCTTGCCGCCGGTGCGGTCGAAGCCCAGCACGCCGATGTAATCCATGTAGCCGGGGCGGTGGATGGTCGAGCGGGCGTTGGTCTTGGTCAGGATCAGCGGCTCGACCGTGCGGTCGGTGCGCTGCGCGCCCACCGTGCGCAGCAGGCGCGGCTTGCCGACGTCGCGGCCGCGCAGCAGGCCCAGGCCGCTGCCCTCGACCGCCTGCAGGACCTCGTCGCGACCCTTCTTGACGACCTCGTACTCGCGGTAGCCGAAGAAGGTGAAGTGGTTGTCCGCGGCCCAGCGCAGGAAGGCCTGGATCTCGGCGCGCTCGGCGTCGGACACCGGCAGCGGCCCGCCCGCGAGGCCGTCGGCCACCTCCTCCATCCGCGTGCGCATGGCGATCCAGTCCTCGACGATGACGCGCACGTCTTCCAGCACGGCGCGCACCGCGGCCTCGATCCGGGCACAGCCCTCGGGGGACTGGCGGTCGATCTCGAGGTGCATCAGCGACTCGGCGCTGCCCTTGCCCACGCCGGTGAGCCGTCCGGCGCGGTCGCGCTCGAGCGCCAGCACCGGATGGCCCAGCACGTGCACGCCCACCCCGAGGTCGGCGAGCGCCATGGTCACCGAATCCACCAGGAAAGGCATGTCGTCGTTGGCGATCTGCAGCACGGTGTGCTGGGTCTCCCAGCCATGGCTGGCCAGCGTCGGGTTGAACAGCCGCACGCTGGCGGTCCCGCGCTTCCGCTTGCCGAGGAAGGCGAGGAAATCGGTGGCCAGCGCGGCCCAGCCGTCGGGCTCGTGCAGGACGACCTCGTCGTCGCCCATGCGCTTGTAGAACGCCGCCGCGAAGGCGGTGGCATCGTCGCCGCCGCTGCGGCCCACGCGCTTGCGCACCGCGGCCAGGACCGGCTCGAGCAGCGCGTCGTCGTAGCGGGCGACAGCGACCGGCGCGCGGGGCTTGCCCGCGGCGGCGCCGGTTGCACGGGTGGTACGGGCGGGGGCCTTCTTGCTTGGGGTACTCATGTCGTCATCCGGATGCAATGAGGCCCGCGCAAGCGGCGCGGGCCGTGGTGGTCGGTTCGTCAGTGGGCGGGCACGGGCTGCACCGTCGTCGATGCGTCAGCGCAGCCCGGTCTCATGCCGGGCGAGCACGAGCCTCTGGATCTCGCTGGTGCCCTCGTAGATCTCGGTGATCTTGGCGTCGCGGAAATAGCGCTCGATCGGCATCTCCCGGGAATAACCCATGCCCCCGTGGATCTGCAGCGCCTGGTGGGTGATCCACATCGCGGCCTCGGACGCGGTGAGCTTGGCGATCGCGGCCTCGTTGCTGAAGCGCCTGCCCTGCCCCTTGGTCCAGGCCGCGCGCAGCGTCAGCAACAGCGCCGCGTCCAGCTTGCACTTCATGTCCGCGATCTTGGCCTGGGTCATCTGGAACGCGCCGATCGGCTGGCCGAAGGCCTGGCGCTCCCTGGCGTAGTCGACGGTGGCTTCATAGGCGGCGCGCGCGATGCCGATGGCCTGCGAGGCGATGCCGATGCGGCCGGCGTCCAGCACGCTCATGGCGATCTTGACGCCCTCGCCCTCGCTGCCCAGCACGTCGTCGGCGGGCGCCACGT
>JAAZHF010000262.1 GCA_012510865.1 Gammaproteobacteria bacterium | reverse complement strand
GGGCGAGGTCTACACCGCCTTCAAGGGTTGGGATGTGGGCGACATCGTCGGCGCGCGCGGCGTGCTGACCCGCACCCGCACCGGCGAGCTGTCGGTGCGGGTGGCCGAGCTGCGCCTGTTGACCAAGTCGCTGCGCCCGTTGCCCGACAAGTTCCACGGCCTGGCCGACGTCGAGCAGCGCTACCGCCAGCGCTACGTCGACCTGATCGTGAACCCCGAGGCCCGCGAGGTCTTCATCGTGCGCTCGAAGGTGATCGCCGCGATGCGCCGCTGGCTCGACGCGCGCCGGTTCCTCGAGGTGGAGACGCCGATGATGCACTACATCGCCGGCGGCGCCCCCGCCCGCCCGTTCGTCACCCACCACAACGCGCTCGCCCTCGAGCTCTACCTGCGCGTGGCGCCGGAGCTCTACCTCAAGCGGCTGGTGGTCGGCGGCTTCGAGCGCGTGTACGAGATCAACCGCAACTTCCGCAACGAGGGCGTGAGCACCCGCCACAACCCCGAGTTCACGATGCTGGAGCTGTACGAGGCCTATGCCACGTACACCGACATCATGGACCTCACCGAGGCCATGATCCGCGACGTCGCGCTCGAAGCCACCGGCACCACGGACTTCGAGTGGGACGGCCACGACATCGACCTGTCGCGGCCGTTCCGCCGCTGGCGGCTGGAGGACGCGGTGCGTGAGCTGAACCCGGGGATCACGGAACGGGACTGCCGCGACCGCGAGGCGCTCGCGCGCCACTGCGAGCGCCTGCAGGTGCCGGTGAACCCGGCCTGGGACTGGGGCCGGCTGCTGCTCGAGATCATCGAGGCCACCGTGGAGCAGGGGCTGGTGCAGCCGACCTTCATCACCCACTACCCGGTGGAGGTTTCGCCGCTGGCGCGTGAATCCGATTCCGAGCCCGGCATCACCGACCGCTTCGAGCTGTTCATCGGCGGCAGGGAACTGGCCAACGGCTTCTCGGAGCTGAACGATCCCGAGGACCAGGCCGCGCGCTTCCGCGCCCAGGTCGAGGCCAGGGACGGGGGCGACCACGAGGCCATGCACTACGACGCCGACTACATCCGCGCGCTCGAGGTCGGCATGCCCCCGACCGGCGGCCTGGGGGTGGGCATCGACCGCCTGGTGATGCTGCTGACCGGCCGCGCATCGATCCGCGACGTGCTGCTGTTCCCCTACATGCGCCCCGTCGGCGCGGCGAAGGAGTGACCTCCAGGGGCAGCTATTGCCCGATTCGCGCCCGATCTGACGTATTCTCCGTCGGTGGGGGCCTCTTCGCGGGGTCCAGGATGGGCACGCCTCGTGCGTGCCCGACTCCGGGCGGCGCGTTTGCGCCGCGCCGGTCGCCAACCGGGCTTGGGGGCACGATCAGGTGAATATCGTCATCGTCGACGACCAGACCTCCGCACGCACCATGCTGCGGCACATCCTCGAGGACATCAGTCCCGAGCTCGAGGTCCTGGACTTCAGCGAGCCCCAGGAGGCCCTGCGCTGGTGCGAGTCCAACCGGCCCGACCTGCTCCTGCTCGACTACCGCATGCCGGTGATGGACGGCCTGGAGTTCGCGCGCCGCTTCCGCCGGCCGCTGCTGCACCGGGACGTGCCGATCGTGCTGGTGACCGTGGTCGGCGACGAGCCGATCCGGCAGGCCGCGCTCGACGCCGGGGTGATCGATTTCCTGGTCAAGCCGGTGCGCCCGCGCGAGCTCCGCGCCCGCTGCCGCAACCTGCTGCAGCTCCGGCAGCAGGCGGAATCGGTGAAGCAGCGGGCCCTGTCGCTGGAGCAGCGGCTGCTGTCGAGCATGCACGAGGTCGAGGAGCGCGAGCGCGAGACCCTCACGCGGCTTGCGCGTGCGATCGCGTACCGCGACGCCGGGACCAGCGCCAACCTGGCGCCGCTGGCCGCGGTGGCGGGGATCGTCGCCGAAGGCCTGGGCCTGGGCGAGGACGAGGTCCGGACCATCGAACTCGCCGCGCCGCTGCACGACATCGGCAAGATCGCGATCCCCGACGCGGTCCTGCTCAAGCCGGGTCCGCTGACCGAGGCCGAAGTGGAGGTGATGCGCAAGCATCCCGAGATCGGCCACGACCTGCTCAAGGACAGCCAGAACCGCTTCGTGCAGATGGGCGCGACGATCGCCCTGCGCCACCAGGAGCGCTATGACGGCAGTGGCTATCCGGGGGGGCTCGCCGGGGATGCGATCCCGCTGGAGGCCCGCGTGGTGGCCGTGGCGGACGTCTTCGACGCACTGCTTTCCGAGCGGCCCTACAAGCGCGCCTGGAGCATGGACGAGACCTTCGACTACATCGTCGAGGAAAGTGGCCGGCTGTTCGACCCGCGCTGCGTCGACGCCCTGGTGGCCAACCGGCCCCGCGTGGAGGAAACCTGCGCGCGCTACGCGACCGACGCCGCCCTGGCCGGGGCCGGGCAGGACTGACCGCGATGATGGCGGCCATCCAATGGGCCAGGCAGCGCCTGGCGAACCGCCCCGACACCGAGCACGGCCAGGCGCTGGTGCGCATCGCGATGCTGGTCCTCGTGGTCGCCTACCTGCAGACGGTGGTCGCCGGGCGGCCGGACGTCGCGCAGCAGCTGCGCCTGTCGCTGCAGCTGCTCGCGGTGGAGTTCGGCATCGGCCTGGTCATCATCGGCTGGCTGCTCGCGCGGCCAGGCGTGTCCAATCCGCGGCGCGTGCTCGGCATGATCGCCGACTACAGCCTGATGGGCGTCGGCATGTACCTGCTCGGCGACCTCCTGGCCTGGATGTACGTGGTGATCATGTGGGTCACCATCGGCAACGGCCTGCGCTTCGGGCCGCGCTGGCTCTACCTTGCCATCGGCTTCGCGCTCGTGTCCTTCGGCACGGTGCTCGCGACCACCGGCTACTGGCAGCGGAACCTGGGCCTGGGCTACGGCCTGCTCGCGGGCCTGGCGGCGGTGCCCCTCTACCTCAGCTCGCTGCTGCGCCAGCTGGTGCAGGCCAAGGAGGCCGCGCAGTCCGCGAACCGGGCCAAGAGCCGCTTCCTGGCCAACATCAGCCACGAGCTGCGCACGCCGCTCAACGGGATCCTCGGCATGTCGGAGCTTCTGGCCTCCACGCCGCTCACCGTCGAGCAGCGCGACAGCGCCGAAGTCATCCGCACCTCCGCCCGCGCGCTGCAGATGCTCGTCGACGAGGTGCTCGACCTGTCCAGCCTCGAGGCCGGCAAGTTCCGCCGCACCGACGCCGACTTCCCGCTGCCGGAGCTGATCCGCGGCATCCAGCTGATGCTCGAGCCCACCGCCCAGGCAAAGGGCCTGTCCTTCGAGGCCCGGATCGCCGATGGCGTCCCCGCCCAGCTGCACGGCGACGGCAACCACCTGCGCCACGTGCTCGTGAACCTGGTCTCGAACGCGATCAAGTTCACCGATGCCGGCCGGGTGTCGCTGCTGGTCGAGCCGATCCCGGGCGAGGGGGCGACCTGGCTCCGCTTCTCGGTCCGCGACACCGGCATCGGAATCCCGGTGCCGGCGCAGTCCCGGATCTTCGAAGCCTTCGAGCAGGCGGACAACGGCCGTGCGCGGCGGTTCGGCGGCTCCGGCCTCGGCACGACCATCGCCAAGGCGCTGTCGGAGCAGCTGGGCGGACGCATCGGGCTCGAGAGCGAGCCGGGCGTGGGATCGCACTTCTGGGTCGAGCTGCCGTTCGCGCCCGTCGAAGCGGCCCCGGCCGCCGTCGCCGACACCGGCAACGTCATCGCCTTCAGCGACCCCTTCGTGCGCCACCGTGCCCGGGTGCGGCCGCTCCGGATCCTGGTGGCCGACGACCAGGGCGCCAACCTCATGGTGCTGCGCCGGGTCCTGGAGAAGGCCGGGCACCGGCCGCAGGTGGTCGACGACGGCGAGGACGTCCTGGCCGCGCTCGAGGCACAGAGCTTCGACGCGGTGGTGATTGACCTGCACATGCCCGGGGCCAGCGGCCTCGAAGTCCTGAAGCAGGCGCGCTTCATGGAGGCCGGCAAGCAGCGGACGCCGTTCATCATGCTCACCGCCGACGCCACGCCGGAAGCCCGGGCCGAGTGCGAGCGCGCGGGCGCTTTCGCCT
>JAAZHF010000261.1 GCA_012510865.1 Gammaproteobacteria bacterium | reverse complement strand
CGGATCGACGGATCCAGCCTGCGCAGCGCGTCCTGCAGGTCGACCGAACCCGTGCGCTCGATGTCCTCGCGCGTGTACACGCGGCCACCGGCGGCGACGCATTCCTTCTCGTCGGCCTTCGAGCGCGCGTTGCGGGCGGCGGTGATGCGCGAGCCGGTCTGCTCGATGCAGAAGCGGTCGTCGGCCTTGCGCGCCTCCTTGGCCCGGCTGCGCGCGGCCTCCTCGGGCTCGTCCTGCGCGTGGACCACGACCGGCGCCGCGGCGAACGCCAGGACGGACAGTGCGGCGATCATGGAAGCGTGCTTCATGGTGGTCACCTCGTGGAAGGTCGGGGGAGCAGCCTCCAACGATACGCCCGACGCGACCGCGGCGCAGGCATCCCGCCGCGGGCGTTCACCGCGTCGTCAGGCTCGTCGACGGTCGCCGCGCACCCGTGGCCTGGCGTAAGCTCGACCGCGCGATCGAAGGAGGGTGCGATGCGCTGGCCCGGATTCCGCGACGATGGCAGCCTGGCGCTGCCGCTCGACATCCATGTCTTCCTGCCGGCAGCGATGCCGCTGCGCCTGCGCAGCGACGGCAGGGTGCTCGAGCGCAAGCACGAAGTGCACATGACGCTGCTGGGCCGGCAGGCCGGCGCGCGCCTGCGCGGGGCGCTCGGGGACGAGCGCGTCCGCACTCTGTTCAGCGGCTACGACTGGCATCCACGCGGCACGCGGCGCTACGCGCTGCTGCACAAGTCGAAGGACGAATGGAACGGGCCGCTGGAGGCCTGGTCGGTGATCGAGCACCTGCAGGAACCCGCCTTCGCCGCGTTCCGCGAAGAGCTGGCGCGGACGAGTGGAGTGGCGCTGGACTCCGGCGTGCCGCACGCGACCCTGTACGTCGCCGGCGACCCCTACGGCATCGGGCTCGCCGACGTGAAGTCCTACCTCGAGTGCTTCGTGCGCGAGGTGGGGACGGCCGAGGTCGGGCCGCCGGACATCATGTGAGCGCCGGGCGCGCGCGCAACAAAAAGCCCCCGACGCAGCGGGGGCCATTGTCCACGCAGGTGGTGGGCGGTGCAGGGTTCGAACCTGCGACCCCTACCATGTCAAGGTAGTGCTCTACCGCTGAGCTAACCGCCCCGAAGGGAGGCGAATTCTAGCCCGCGGCACCCGCCGCCGGCAAGCCTCAGCGCGCGGCCAGCATGGCCTCCCTGAGGGCCTGGATCCGGTCCCGGACGGCCGCGGCCTCCTCGAATTCCAGGTCCCGGGCGTGCTGGTACATCTGCTGCTCGAGCTCGCGCAGCCGGGCCGCGGCCCGCGCCGGGTCCATGCGCGCGTAGTCCTCCCCCGACTCGGCCACCTTGCGGCCGCGCCCGCGGCCGGAGGGACGCGCCTCGGCGGCGTCGCTGCGGGCGCCCTCCATGATGTCCATGATCGGCCGCGCCACCGAGCGCGGGGTGATCCCGTGCTCGGCGTTGTATTCGATCTGCTTCTGGCGGCGGCGGTCGGTCTCCTCGATCGCGCGCTTCATGGAATCGGTCACCCTGTCGGCGTACAGGATCGCCTTGCCGCGCAGGTTGCGCGCGGCCCGGCCGATGGTCTGGATCAGCGACCCGGCCGAGCGCAGGAAGCCCTCCTTGTCGGCGTCGAGGATGGCCACCAGCGAGACCTCGGGCATGTCCAGGCCCTCGCGCAGCAGGTTGATGCCGACCAGCACGTCGAACACGCCCAGGCGCAGGTCGCGGATGATCTCGACCCGCTCGACGGTGTCGATGTCCGAGTGCAGGTAGCGCACCCGCACGTCGTGCTCGCCGAGGTACTCGGTGAGGTTCTCGGCCATGCGCTTGGTCAGGGTCGTGATCAGCACGCGGTCGCCGAGCGCGACGCGCTTGTTGATCTCGCCCAGCACGTCGTCCACCTGGGTGGCGACGGGACGGATCTCGACCTCGGGATCGACCAGCCCGGTGGGCCGGACCACCAGTTCGACGACCTCGTCGCCGGAGTGCTCGAGCTCGTACCGGCCCGGCGTGGCGGAAACGAAGATCGTCCGCGGCGCCCTCTCCTCCCACTCCTCGAAGCGCAGCGGCCGGTTGTCGAGGGCCGAGGGCAGGCGGAAGCCGAACTCCACCAGGGTCTCCTTGCGCGCGCGGTCGCCGCGGTACATGCCGCCGATCTGCGGCACGGTCACGTGCGACTCGTCCACCACCAGCAGCGCGTCCGGCGGCAGGTAGTCGAACAGCGTCGGCGGCGGTTCCCCGGCGGCGCGGCGCGTGAGGTGGCGCGAGTAGTTCTCGATGCCGTTGCAGTAGCCCACCTCGGCCATCATCTCGATGTCGAACTGCGTGCGCTGCGCGAGGCGCTGCGCCTCGACGAGCTTGTTCTGCGAGTACAGCAGCTCCAGGTGCTCCTTGAGCTCGACCTTGATGGTCTCGATCGCGTTGAGCACGCTCTCGCGGGTGCTGGCGTAGTGGGTCTTCGGATAGACGGTGTACCGCGGGACCTTGCGCTGCACCTCGCCGGTCAGCGGATCGAACAGGCTGAGGTTCTCGACCTCGCCGTCGAACAGCTCGATGCGCAGCGCCTCGCTCTCCGATTCCGCCGGGTGCACGTCGATCACCTCGCCGCGGACGCGGTAGGTGCCGCGGCGAAGCTCGGTGTCGTTGCGCGTGTACTGCAGCTCCGTGAGGTGGCGGATCAGCTGCCGCTGGTCGATCAGTTCGCCGCGCGCCAGGATCAGCCGCAGCTTGAGGTAGTCCTCCGGGTCGCCCAGGCCATAGATGGCCGACACCGTGGCCACGATCAGCGCGTCCGGCCGCGAAAGCAGCTCCTTGGTCGCGGACATCCGCATATGCTCGATGTGATCGTGCATCGAACTGTCCTTCTCGATGAATGTGTCCGACGAGGGCACGTGGGCCTCGGGCTGGTAGTAGTCGTAGTAGCTGACGAAATACTCGACCGCGTTGTGCGGGAAGAAGGCCTTGAACTCGCCGTACAGCTGCGCCGCCAGGGTCTTGTTGGGCGCCATCACGATGGTCGGCTTCTGCACCGCCTCGACCACGTTGGCGATCGTGTAGGTCTTGCCGGAGCCGGTGACGCCGAGCAGCGTCTGCCTCGCCAGGCCGCTTTCGAAGCCGGCGATGAGGCGCTCGATCGCCTGCGGCTGGTCGCCGGCGGGCCGATAGGGGGAAACGAGCTGGAAGCGCGGGTGGTCCGTCCGGTTCATCCGCCCATTGTAGGAGGGCCGGCCGGAACGATCCTGACGCGCCTTCACGGCCTTTCCCCGCGATGCCGGATGGATCCGCCCGATCGCGCGCGGGCTGCGGCTGCGTGATGCTCGCGTTCCGGCACGGGCGCCGGCGGGTGGCATCCCGCCGCGCGGTGCGCATGGGAGCCGGCCATGGACGGCAGGCACGCGGGCTTCACGCCCATCGAAGCAGCGGCGACGGTCGCCGCCGTCGCCCTGGCCCTGGCCCTGGGCCTGCCGGCGCTCGCGGGCACGCTCGAGCGCCAGCGGCGGGCGGGCGTGCTGCACCTGGTGGCGCAGGACCTCGCCGCCGCGCGGAGTGCCGCCATCCTGCGCCGCGAACCGGTCATGGTGTGTCCCGGCGGCCCGCAGGGCGGCTGCGTGCAGGGCCGGGACTGGAGCCACGGCTGGATGGTGTTCGTCGCTCCCGCCGGCAACGGCCGGCCGGACGCAGCCGCGGACGTGCTGCAGGTCCGCGGCCCCGAGGCGGCCGCGGCCCGGTTCAGCCTGGGGTCGACGCGCCCCTCGCTGCGCTACCAGCCCAATGGCGTCACCGGGCGCGAAGCCCTGAGCGTCGACGCCTGCGCGGGCCGCAGGCTGCGCGGCAGCGTGGTCGTGAGCCGCCTCGGTCGCGTCCGCACCGAACTCCGGCGCGGCCGGGCCCGATGCCCGGACTTCGGCGGCATCCGTCCTTGACCGCGACGCCGCAGGCACTAAAATGGCCGTCCCCGCCCGAATAGCTCAGCCGGTTAGAGCACTTGACTGTTAATCAGGGGGTCGTTGGTTCGAGTCCAACTTCGGGCGCCAGATAGTTGCAGGGGCCGCGAGCGATCGCGGCCCCTTTTTTCGTCCCGGCGGCCGGAGCGCCCGGGCCCCTGCGTTCCAGTCAGCAGGCACGGAGCGCTGGAGGACAGCCATGGCACGTTCGATCCTGACCGTGGAACCGGTCATCGAGGGCTGGGTCGTGCGTTCGCACGGCAATGCGGTGGACATCCGCGCCACCAAGATCGAGGCGATCGCCGCCGCCAGCGTCGCGCGCGGCGCGCGAGCACGAGACCGTTGGCGACGCCACCGCGGTCAGCGTCCGCATGAACACGGGCCAGGACCTGCTGATCGCGCGCCACGGCTGGGACGGCCAGCGCACGCGCAGCCGCTTGCGCTGAGCGCGCGACGGTCGCGCCGCCGTCGCGGCACGACCGCCGCGGCACGCAGCGGATCCCATGCATCGCGCAATCGCAGCGCGCGTGCAGCGTCGCATCCTCACGCCGTGTCACGCGGCGGTGGCTAGATTCCGGGGTCCGCCACCACGCCAGCGAAGATGTCGCGCCTGATCATCGTTTCCAATCGCGTCGCGCTCCCCGGACAGGCCGGCGCCGGCGGGCTCGTCGTGGCACTCGGTGACGCGCTGCGCTCGCAAGGGGGCCGTTCCCGCCGCCGGACATCGCGCGCGCCCTGCCCAACCACGCGAGCGTGCTCGGCGCCATGGCCGCCTACGACCTGGTCGGCTTCCAGACCCGGCGCGACCAGGAGAACTTCGACGCCTACCTGCGCGACGCGACCGCCAGCGGCGAGCTGCCGGCACCCGCGGCGCGCAGGCCGAGGACGCGCGCCTTCCCGATCAGCATCGACGTCGACGAGTTCGCCCAGGCCGCGCGGCGCGCCAGTGGTGCGGCGGCCGTGCGCGGGCTGCGCGACAGCCTCGGCGGCAGCGCGCTTGCCATCGGCATCGACAGGCTGGACTACTCGAAAGGGCTGATGGAGAAGTTCCAGGCCTTCGGCGAGTTCCTGAAGCGCTACCCCGAGGATTCCGGCCGCCTCACCCTGCTGCAGGTGGCGCCGGTCTCGCGCGCCGGGGTGCGCAGCTACCGCGCGCTGCGCCAGGAGCTCGAGCGCGTCGCCGGCCACATCAACGGGGAACACGCCAATCCGCAGTGGACGCCGATCCGCTACGTGAACCGCAACTTCGGCCGCCAGGTCGTGGCCGGCTTCTACTCGGCGGCGCGCATCGGGCTGGTCACGCCGCTGCGCGACGGGATGAACCAGGTCGCCAAGGAATACGTGGCCGCCCAGGACCCGGAGGATCCCGGGGTCCTGCTGCTGTCGCGGTTCGCCGGCGCGGCCGAACAGCTCGGCGGCGCGCTGCTCGTCAACCCGCACGACATCGGCGGCGTGGCCGATGCCATCGCCACGGCACTGCGGATGGACCGCGCGGAGCGCCGGGAGCGGCACGAGGCCTGCCTGGGCGCGCTGCGCGACCAGGACTTCCACTGGTGGGCGGCCACGTTCCTTTCGGCGCTGGATCGCGCGGGCGGCGCGGGCTCGACCCGTCCTTGACGCCCGCGGGGCTAGCCTGCGGGCGTAGGCAGAGGAGAGGCACATGCGCGAGCGCGATCCCAGGGGCCGTCCCGAAGACGAAGGCCCCGGAAACACCGGCGGCGACGGTGGCTATGCCGAGCGCGGACCCGGGCGCGGCGATCTTCCCGGACGCGGCCGCGGCGAGAGCACCCGGCGCCAGACCAATGCCGAGCGCGAAGCGTCCGAGCGCAGCCGGTGGCGCAGGGACGATCCCGACGGCACCAGCGACCGCTTCGGGCAGTCCGACGGCGACGGCCTGTCGGACGACGAGTGAACGGGCCCGTGGACAGCGCCAGCGCAAGGAGCGACCTGATGAGCCGGCTGCATGCGCTGGACGCCGCGCTGGCGGCCTGCCAGCGCAAGGCCATCGCCGTGGACGAACTGTGCAGGGTCTGGGATTCGCACAGCGCCGGCCTCGAAGGGCTGGGCGGCAGCGACGGCGAGTGGGTCGACGCCCTGCTGCAGCGCGTGGCGGTCCGCCATGGGATCCACGGCCTGGTGGCGCCGCGCGCCGAAGGAGCGGACGCGGCGGGACCGGACGGAAGCGGCTAGCGCCCGGGCTGCGCGGCGCCGTCCAGGCCCACCAGCGACCAGCGGCCCCACTGGTCGACCACGCCGTGGCCCGCCGTGCGTCCGGCGCCGGCATCGCCGGAGTAGCGGTACAGGGGCTGGCCGCCGTAGGTGGCGTAGCTGCGTCCGTCGCGCTCGAGGGTCCCGATGCGGGCCTGCTCCACGCCCTGCCCGGCGCTCGGCTGGCTGTCGTGCGCGAGCACCGGGGGCCAGACTTCCTCGCAGGCCGCGTCGCACTTGCTGCCGTCGGTGTTACCTTCGAGGACATAGGCCGCACGCGCGGTCGGCGCGTCGTAAACGCGTGAACGGGCTCAGCGTCTTGCAAGCGCCGCGCACGCCTGGCAGCCGGTGCCGCGCGCGCCGCCTGCTGCGCTCACGCACAGCCCGAAGTCGACCAGCCCGGTGATCTGCCGGCTGTCCCCGGCCGCCACGCTGAACTTCCGGCCGGCCGGCGCGGCCCCGCAGCCGGTGGCCTCGGCGCCATCGGCCCGGGAGGCACGGCTGCGCGGATAGACCGTGTAATGGCACTCGCCGCTCGCGCTCTGCAGGCATTCGAAGCGCGCGACGCCGGCCTCGACCCGCGTCCGGCTGTGGACCGCCGCCGACCCGTCCTCGATGCGGTGGACCAGGATCATCCCGCCGGCATCGAAGCCGAACAGGGACAGGATGAAGTACACCAGGGCGATGGGCTTGTTCACGGGACACCTCGCTGTGATCGATGCGACTCCGCGATCCGGGATGCGGCGCGCGTGCTACATGTGACGGAACAGGGGCATGAAGGTCTGGCTGCCGGCCAGGGTTTCCGGACGCGTCCTGAGCCGCACGGTGCCGCGGCCGCTGTCGTCGCGGACGATCCCCGCGATCGCCTTGAGATTGACGATCGTCGAGCGGTGGATCTGCTTGAACATGGCCGGGTCCAGCATCTCCACGAGTTCCTTGATCGGCGTGCGCAGCAGCGCCTCGCCCTCGGCGGTCACCACCGTCGTGTACTTGTTGTCGGCGCGGAAATAGGCGACGTCCTCGACCAGGATCAGGCGCGTCTCGCGCCCGGCGCTCGCGGTGATCCAGGTCAGCGGCGGCGGCGCGTCCTCGCGTCGGCCCAACGGCCCGAGGCGTTCCAGCAGGGCCGCGACCGCCGCCGCGTCGCCGCCGCCGCGCGCCTTCAGGCGCTCCACGGTCGCCGCCAGCCGGCCCGGGGAAATGGGCTTGAGCAGGTAATCGACGGCGCCGCGCTCGAAGGCGTCGATCGCGTACTGGTCGTAGGCGGTGACGAACACGATGCGCGTACCGTGGCTGGCCTCGGCCGCGGCGGCCGCGACCTCGAGGCCGTTCAGTCCGGGCATCCGGATGTCGAGGAAGGCCACCTGCGGCTGCAGCGCGGCGATCTCCTCCAGCGCGCTCGCACCGTCGTCGCACTCGGCGACGATGCGAAGTTCCGGCCAGGCGCGCCGCAGCTGGTCCAGCAGCGAGCGGCGCAGCAGCGCCGCGTCTTCGGCGACCACGCAGGTCCAGGCGCCGTCATTCATGGCCGGGAACTCCTTCGTCCGCGGCCGGCACGGTGATCGTGGCGGCCACGCCGGTGGGGAAGTTGGCGACGACCGACAGCGCCGCCTCGCCGGAGAACACCAGGCGCAGGCGCTCGCGCACGTTCCTGAGGCCGACGCCGGTCCCGCTGTTCCTGGGGCTGAAGCCGTCGCCGTCGTCGGCCACCGTGATCGCCACCGTGCCGTCGCTTCGGCGCGCGCGGATCCAGACCGTGCCGCCGGCGGTACGCGGCTCGAGCCCGTGCTTGATCGCGTTCTCGACCAGGGTCTGCAGCATCATCGGCGGCAGCGGTGTGGCGCGCAGCGGCGCGGGCACGTCGACCTGGACCGACAGGCGCGGGCCCATGCGGATCCGAAGGATCTCCAGGTAGGCAAGCGCGCGTTCGAGCTCGGCGCCCAGGTTCGAGAGTTCGTCGCCGGTGCGCGGAAGCGAGTGGCGCAGGTACTGGATCAGGTGGCCGAGCATCCGCTCGGCGCGCGGCGGGTCGCTCGCGGCCAGCAGCTGGGCGCTGGCGAGCGTGTTGTACAGGAAGTGCGGCTCCACCTGCGCGTGCAGCAGGCTCAGCCGGGCCACGGCCAGCTCCTTCTCGGTCGCGGTCTGCGCGGCGGCGGCCTTCTCGCCCCGCCGGTGTCCCGCCACGCGCCGGCTGATCGCACGACTGACGGCCTCGGCGTTTTCGTAGTTGGTGCCGTCGTCGACCAGGAACCAGTCGCTCCACGCCGGCGTTTCCGGCTCGCAGATCAGGGTGACGCTGCCGCTGTCCGCGCCGGGCGTCACCGTGGCCTGGATCCGGTTGCTCGGGATGCCGAACCACAGCAGCGGATTCCAGCGGCCGAGCGGGTGTTCGCCGCAGGTATCGGGGCGCGCCACCCTGGCGCGCAGCTGCAGGCTGTCGCGGGCCGCTTCGACCGCGGTGACGCCCGGCAGCTCGCGGACCGCGGCCTCGAGCAGGTCGAAGGCCTCGCCGGCCTCCAGCGGGATCTCGATCTGGCGGCGCTGGCGGTTCGACAGCACGGTCCTGTCGACCCGGCCCGCGATCAGACGCACGCGTCCGAGGTGGGAGATCGCCCCCGCGACGACCAGCGCCATGGTCGCCATGCCGAGCAGGACGATCGGCCACTCCAGGCGCCCGAGCAGCGGGATCTCCGACCACATCATCGCCACCAGCAGGACCGCCAGGAACCAGGCGGCGGCCAGGCGCAGGACGAAGGCGATGCTCTTGAACACGGGGCGGGCCTTGGCGACGGGATTGCGGCGGAGCATATCCGCCTGGGTCCGGCGGGTGGGCCGTCGTGCGACGAAGCCCGGCCGGCGGCGACGAAGCACCGCCGGGCGGGAGTGGGCCGGACGGCGCGGCCGCGGCACGGCCTTGACATGCGCCGGGCTACCTTGCGCGCAAGGAGGGCACATGACCCGAGACAGCAACATGGCGCGCAGCGCGCAGGTCCTGCGATTCGTGCTCAAGCACCGCAAGGCGGGCCTGTTCAACGGACCCGCATACGACGCGACCGCCGGGGCGGTGGACACGGTGGCCGAGGAGGATCCGGAGGTCGGCCCGCAGGCCTTCGTCCGCGACCTAGAGGCGCTCGGCCCGACCTTCATCAAGGTCGGCCAGTCGCTGTCGACGCGTCACGACATGGTCCCCCCGGGCTACCTGGCCGCGCTCGAGCGGATGCAGGACGACGTGCAGCCGGTGCCGGCGGAGGCCATCCGGGCGATCATCGAGGCCGAGCTCGGCGTCCGCCCGGGCCGACTGTTCCGCGAATTCGACGACGTGCCGCTGGGATCCGCCTCGCTGGCCCAGGTGCACCGGGCCGTGCTGCGCGACGGCCGCGAAGTCGCGGTCAAGGTGCAGCGCCCCGGCGTCGAGGACGAGATCCGCGCGGACCTGGACACGCTGGCCGGCATCGCCCGCCGCGCGGACGCCGGCACCCGCATCGGCCGGCGGCTGCGCTTCTCGGAATGGGTCCACGAGTTCCGGAAGTCGCTGCTGGCCGAGCTCGACTACCGCCTCGAGGCCGACAACCTCGAACGCTTCCGCGACCGCCTGTCCGCCTACCCCGAACTGGTGGTGCCCGCCCCGCTGCGCGACTTCGTCACCCGCCGCGTGCTGGTGATGGAGCTGGTTCGCGGCACCAAGGTCACCGCCCTGGGCGGCCTGCGCCGTACCGAGCACGACTACGAGCCGCTGGCCACCGCCCTGGTGCGCGGCTACCTGGACCAGGTCTTCGTGCACGGGGAGATCCACGCCGATCCGCATCCGGGGAACCTGCTGGTCACCGCCGATGGATGCCTGGCCATCTTCGACCTCGGCATGGTCGCCCACGTCCCGCCGCGCCAGCGCGAGCACCTGCTCACGCTGCTGCTCGCCGCCGTCGACGGCCGCGGCGAGGAGGTCGCGGCCGAGACCATCGCCATGTCCATCGAGCTCGAGGACTTCGACGAGGTGCGCTACATGCGCGAGGTCTGCCACCTGGTGGCGCGCTACGCGGCGCACGGTAGTTCGCAGGCCCTGACCGAGGGCGCGCTGATGATGGAGCTGGCGCGCCTGGCCGTCGCCTGCGGACTGCGCTCGCCCCCGGAAATGAACCTGCTGGGCAAGACCCTGTTCAACCTCGAAGGCGTCGGCCGGGCGCTGGAACCGGACCTCGACGTCCGCCGCGTGGTGGAAGGCCACCTGCAGGCATTGATGCGGCAGCGCGTGCGCCAGGCCTTCTCGCCCACCCGCCTGGCGGGCGACGCGCTCGAGCTGCAGGCGCTGCTGCAGGAAGCGCCGCGCCGGATCTCGACCATCCTCTCGCTGGTGTCTGAAAACCGCCTGCAGGTGCGGGTGGCCGGACTGCAGGAGTCGCGCCTGACCGAGAACCTGCAGAAGATCGCGAACCGGGTCGCCGCCGGCGTGATCGTGGCCGCGCTGATCCTCGCCAGCGCGATGCTGATGCGCGGCGACGTCGCCGGTCCGCGGCTGTTCGGCTATCCGGCCGTGGCGATGGCCATGTTCCTGGTCGCGTCCGCGCTCGGGCTGGGCATCGTGGCCAGCGTGCTGCTGCGCGACCGCAGGCCGCGCGCGCGGGAGGAGCGCAGTCCCCGGGCCTGACGCCGGACTGGCGGAACGCCGACCCCGGGGCGCGCGCATCGCGCCAGGCGGTCGCGGTGAATCCGGACGGCATCGCCTCCGGGTGGCAGGACGCGCGCGCCGGCGCGCCATCGCAAGCTGGGTGTCCCGGCGCCAGCCCGCCGGCGCATGGAGGCGGCGATGGCGGCAAGGCAAGGCGGAGCCACCCTGGTGGAGGTGGCGGTCACCGTTTCAGTGCTGGCGATCCTCGCTGCGATCGGCCTGCCCGCGATGTCGGCATTGCTGGACAGCCAGCGCACCGCGGGGACGCTGTCCTCGCTGGTGACGCACATGCAGCTGGCCCGGACGGCGGCGGTGAGGCATCGCCAACCGGTCGTGCTCTGCCCCACCACCGATGCCGTACGCTGCGCGACCGGCGGCGACTGGAGCACGGGCTGGATGCTGTTCATCGACCGCGGTGATCGGCGCGCGCCACGGTCGGACGACGACCTGCTGAGGGCCGACCTGACGCCGCGGACCGGACGCCTGCGCGTCGAGGGGTCGGCGGGCCGCTCCTACGTGCGCTACCTGCCCGACGGGCGCAGCGCGGGCACCAACCTCACCATCAGGGTCTGCGACCGCGAAGGCCGGCGCCTGGGTGCCGTGATCGTCAACAACGCCGGCCGGCCGCGCACCGAACGCGGCCCTGCCGGTGCCGCCTGTCCCTAGCTTCGGCGGCCCCGAAGATCCTTCCGATCCCGGAGCGCTACCAGCACTCCGGGCGGTTCGCCGGCGACTGCGTGCCGGCCTGGTTGACGCTGAGCGTGCCGCAGGCATCCCCCGACTGGCGCCCGATGGGCGCCGCCGACACCGTATAGGTCCGGCCGTTGGCGTTGACCGCGACGTTGTAGAACTCCAGCGCGCTGTCCTGGCAGCTGCTGGTATCCGCCACGGCGCCTGTGTAGGTCATGTTCGCCGTGTAGAAGCGCTCCATCTGCTGGGCCACCGCCATCGCGCAGGCCGCGCCGGCGGCCCGGCGCGTCCTGCGGACGTGGTCGTTGTAGCTGGGCAGCGCGATGGTCGCGATGATGCCGAGGATGGCCACCACCACCATCAGCTCGATCAGGCTGAAGCCGTGGCTGGCGCGGGCGCGGCCTCGCGGCGTGGACGTCATGCGCATCCGTCAGTCCCTCCTGATTTCGCGCCAGGAAGCGCGGTCCCAGCGGGGTTGGGAAGTAAGCGGATCCTCGCTCGACCCCCTGGAGCCACCGACAATCGCGCGCCCCCTCGTCAGGTTGGGGAGGGTGGGCATCCCGACGCCGAGATTGACGGAACCGATGGGCAATCCTCCGATCGCCGTGTCATCCGTCCCACCGATCCCATCGAGGTCGAAATAGGACCCTCCCGCGCTCGTCCCGGTGAACGCGTCGAACGCATTGATGTAACCGGTGCCGTCCGCCTCGCACGCGTCGCCGCTGGGAATCATGCTCGCCGTGATGAGGAATCTCGAGACCACCTGGGCGTCCTGGACGATTCGCTCGCCGCTGACGGGGAGGTCGATGTACCAGCCCTTCGATCCCGCTGGCAACGGAGCCCGTTCCTCGAACGCACGGACCGGGTAGCCGTTCGAAGTTGCGCTTGCAACCGCCAGCGTCCTCGGGGTCAGGTTTGCAGTGGCCCCCGTGCGCGAAAGGACCGTTCCGTCGTCCACGAAGCCATACATGCTCTGGGTCGCTGTATTGGTGACGTCACCGTTGGTCAGGTAGCGCCCCGTACCGAAGAAGACCCAGCGCTTGTTCGTGGTCGGATGGATGGCCACCGTAAGGCCGCCACTGATGGGCTGCGCCACTCCGCCTGCGCTGGCCGTGAACATGCGGGTTGCGAACCAGCTACCCGGATCGCCGGTCAGGTCGAACTTCCACACATTGCCCAGCATGTCGCCCGCGTAGACATACGCCAGCGTCCGACCGTCCTGGCCAAAGACGCCTGCGGGAGCCGAAAGCCCATTCGGCGACGCGGCCGATCCGGCCCCGGTGTCGATCTCACGGATGACCTCACCCGTGTCGAGATCAAGGACGATCAGAGCGGCCCGGCCATGGCTGCTGTTGACTCCATTACCCAGCACCACGGCCTTCACTCCGGTCTGGACCCGGGCGACGATCGGCTTCCCCTGGACCAGGCCCATGTGGCCAAGGGGCGTTTCCGCGCGTTCCCACTTGAAGTCACCGACGCCAAACGTCGACGGGCTGGTGACATCAAGGGCGAACACGCCCTTGCCTCCCTTGCCCAGCGCACCAACGAGGACATTCCGACCGGAAGGTACCTCACGGTTGGTGACGACGATGGGCCCATCGACGAAGTAGTGGTGCCCATAGTCCTGGCGACTCAGCTTGCCAAGGTCGTTCCAGTTGATGATGCCCGGGATGAATGCGAACAGTTCGTTCCCGTTGCTGGCGTCGATGGCGTGGAGCATGCCGTCATTCGCACCCACGTAGACCGTATTCGTATCGCTCACGAAGGCAGGAGACGAGCCCACGATGTCACCGAGGAGGTGGTTGCGGTTCCGGAGCTCGCCGGTCTGGTTGAGCTCGAGTCGGCGCTCACCGGCGATGTAGGCGGCATTGTCGGCCCCTGTCACGGGGTACTGCCAGAGAGGCGCGAGTCGCTCGAGGCTCGCCAATTGCTCCGCCGTCGCGGAGGACGGGAATTCGAGCCCCACCTCGCCTTCTGTCGTCACGGTGCCATTGCTGTGACCATCGGAGGTGAACACCTTCCTTCCGGTGGTGGGAATCCCCTTTGATGCGCACCAGCCATTCGCCGGCTGCCCGGTGAGGCTGCAGTCCACGCTCTGGACTCCGCCTTCCAGCGTGATCGGCTGGGACTTGAGCTCGCCGACCCACACTCCCGACACATAATTCGCCTGGAAGACGCGCGACCCGGTGTCCAGGGTGGTCGAGTTCGCGGCGACGTAGGAGAACGAGCCGGTGCGTTCAACGATCGCCGCCAATGCGGCCCTGAGGCCGTTGGCGAACTCCTCGGGATTGCTGGCCGACAGGAAGGTACCCCGTCCATTCACCGCGGCGTGCAGCAGGTCGTCGATGTTGTTCGTGCTGTCAGCGGCGGGAGCCGGCCAGTTCACGGCGGCACCGCCCATCCTGGGGCCACCGTCGCTCAACACCTGCTGCACGGACGACTGGTCAAGCGTGCCCTTCAGGCCGATGGAGATCCCGAAGGTCACCATGTGCTGCCAGAACGCGGGATTCGCAGTCGTCGTTGGAACCGTATTGGCCAGGTCCACAAGGTCGTTCTTCCAGTACCGCATGGCCACGTCCGCCAGGGTGTTGGAACGTCCTGCAGATGCGCCATCCCGGTATGGCAGGGCCGGCGTGTACTGGTACTCGATGCCCGTGGAGCTCTCGATCACCGGCCCGGCAGTCCCATCTTGGTCGCCGCCAGAGCTGAATCCGGTGTCACTGTTCCAGTAGCCATCGGTGGTCAGGATCGCGAAGTTCTGGCGGCAGGAAAGCTGGTCCGCGCCGCCCTCGGGACCGTATGCTCCATCGGAGCTGCGGTCGGAGAAGTAACGGCCCGCATTGTCCAAGGCGCTGCGCAATGGGGTGCCGCTACTTGCAGTGGCCGCGAACAGCCTGTTGTACCAGCGCTGGCGATTGTTGTTGCTGCCAGACGGCCCATTGGGATTGTCAAACAACCCCTGGTTGTAGTTGACGGGAATAGGCGCACTCTGGGTCGGGTTGTTGACACCCGTTCCGCCGCCTCGACCGTGGATGGTACGGAATCCGACGCGCACCTGGCTGTCCAGATCATTGAAGGCGACGCTCGCCCCGCCCTTCGCTGCCTTCGTACGGGTGCGATAGAACGAGTACCACGTCGCGAAGTTGGTGAGCTCCGCGGCCTCGCTACGCCCGGACGGGAACTGGTTCGTCGCCGGCGTGGCGTAGGTGCAGTTCCGCCAGCCCCACCCACTGCTTGTGGTGCTGCAGCCGACGTTCTCCTCCCCTGTATTCAACTCCTGCAGGTCGTAGCTGTAATAGATGCTGACGCCTGAAAAGGCACTGCCCGCGTGAAGGCGAACGCGCCAGTTACCACTGTTCGTCGTAGTGGCGTCACAGCTTTCAAAATTGCCCTGCGTTGCGCTGGCGCAATGATTGTTCGTGGTCGTCGGATTACTATTGCTGCGACGGGCGTACAGGTCGGCACATCTCCCGTTACACGCAGGACCTGTCGTCCAGAACCGAAGGTTGACGGCGTCGGGGGGGACGCTGAGCGTGTAGGCGGAGGAATAGTTGTTGGACACACTCACATTGGTCGCCAACGTTCCTTCCACGGAATCAGTGACGCTGTAGCTTGCTTGCAGTCGCTCACTTCGCACGACGCGCTGGCCCCGGATCTGATACCGGTAGTACTGCAGGACGTCGGTCAGGTCGGTCGCGTCAGGTTTTGGCACGTAGAACGTCTGGACGTTGTCGCCCAAGTCAATGGTGCCGCTGCTCGTGCCAGATGAGGCATGCGTTACGTAGATGTTATCGCTGAACGCCGATGCAAAAGACGTTCCTCCGGGCACGGGTGCTCCGGTGGAGTCGAGCCAGGGCGAGTAAGTGATGTGGGGATTGTAATACAGCGTGTTGGTGACATAGTTCTGGTCATACAGCGCGGCATCGTCCGTTCTTGTCGTCGTGTAGGTGCTGTCACGGGACGTATTGTCACCGGTCCGCCCGCTGGTGATTCCACCCCCAGTGACGCTCGTGATATCCGGGTTGTACATGTAGCGCCAGGCCATCGACCCCGAATCGTCAAGGATGAAGAGGATGTTCGGAGGCACCCGAGCCCCGGTCGTCAACGGCGCATTCGGAATATCGATGTTCGCGCCCGCCGGCACCGCGGCCATCGCCACAAGGAAACCGAGTGACACGGCCAGCCAGCGGCGTTCGGAACTGCGCAGGCTTCCGGGATGACGATTGATTCGCTTGCTCTTCATGGCTCAGGTCCCCGGGTCGGGAATTCGGCTGATGATGTTCGCCTGCAGCATCACGTCGGCGCGTCCGGCGGCGCGGCTGCGGGCGGTGACGCGGTACATCGGGCTCTGGCAGTCGCGCGTGGGCGGCACCAGGTCGCAGCTGCCCTTCCGCCCAGGGCCGGTGCCCAGGTATTCGATCCAGTACTCCGGCGGGGCGGCGAGCCGGACGCTGTCGTATGCGTCGCCTGGCACGGCGCGCCAGGCCTCGGCGGATCCCGGCGGGCAGATGCTCTGCGCAGCACAGTCGGCTGCCGTCGGGACCTGCGTGTCCCAGTCGCCGGCCGCCAGCACCTCGCCCTGGGCGAAGCGCAGCGCGGACGCGGCGGCCTGGAACGCCTGGCTGCGGTCGCGCATGTTCGCGCTCATCCGCTCCTGCAGAGCGCTGCTGCGCAGGACGGCGATGCCCAGCAGCGAGGTCGCCACCAGCAGGACCAGCACGATCACCAGCGAAACGCCGCGCTCGCGCGAGCCCGCTCCGTGCGCTGCCATGTGGGGAATTCGGCTCATAGCGTCCGGCTCCTAAGGCTGATCACGTTGGAGGCGGTCCGGGTCAGCTCCTGGCCGTCGATCTCCGCCCCCTCGAGCGTCATGTTCATCCGCACCGCGATCACGTTGTTCCAGTCTGTGCCGCCGCCGGGCGCCGCATAGGCGGTGTCGCCGGCCTCCAGGACCTCGAATTCGAGGGCGGTGATGCCCTCGGCCACTTCCTCGGGAGCTCCGCCCTGGCGCCTGACCCACAGCGAGCTCCCACCGCGCCCGTTTTCGTCGACGTACCAGCGGACGTTCCGGAAGCGCGCGATGACCACCGCCGCCGGCGGTGCGAACTCGTCGTTCGTCGGGTCGTAGCCGCCCGGGAGCGCGGGGAAGGTCAGCCCGTTCGAGCTGACCGATGCCGCGCGCACGAGGAAGGTCTTGCGCGCATTGCAGAGCAGGAGCAGGTTGTTCGCCTCGAAGATCTCGGTCGCGTCCGGCACCTGGACGGGGTCGAACTGGACCGAGGTCGCGCTGGAATTGACCACGCGATAGGCGGCGTCGTCCCCGGAGACCACCGTCAGGCCCTCGGCGTCGGCGAACACCGGGGTGTTGGCGAAGGCAACGGAATCACCGTCCGTGGTCTCGACCACCGACATGTTGGAGCAGGCCGAGCCGCCCGCCGCGCGGATGTCGCGCGACATCAGCTCGAAGGCCACCCGGGCGCTCTCCTGGATCCGGTTCACGCCCTCGTTGGCGCCGAAGGTGCGCTGGTTCGACATGAACACCGCGAAGGCCGCGCCGAGCACGATCAGGCCCAGCACCATGGCGATCATCAGTTCGATCAGGCTCAGGCCGGCCATCCGGGACCGCGCCGGGCCGCGCATCGGGGGCCTTGCCACGGGAATCAGGCTCATATCCGCGTCTCCGTCACCACCTGGCGCTCCGCCGCGCCGCCCGCGCGCTGGTCATCCCATCGCACCGTCACGACGCAGGCGTCCGGGCAGCCGGCGATCTGGCCGCAGGTGCTGGCGTCGCCCACCTGGCCGATCGACGTCTTGAGCGCCGTGATCCAGTCGCGCTGGTCGTTCTGCGCCAGCGTCCCGCCGGCGGGAACGGCGCAGGTCATGGCCATGTTGTAGTTCGCGGCGTTCGCGCGGTTGGCGCGCATCGCCTCGAGGATCGCGTTGGTCTGCATGACCGCCTGGCTGCTTTCCAGCGAGCCCTGCGAGCCGCGCAGCGCCAGCGATTCCATGGCCGCGATGCCGAGCAGCCCGATGGCGATGATGACGACCGAGACCAGGACCTCGATCAGGCTGAGGCCCCGCATGCGCCGGGCGCGCGCGGCGCTTGCCGATGCCTGCAGGCGGCGCCCGCGACGCGGGCGGGCGTGGCGCTTCATCAGCACCCTCCCCCGCCGTTGCGACGCACGGTGGTGATGTTGCCGCTGATCATGACGGTGATGACCCTCTGGTTTTCGGCTGGCTGGCCGGTAGGCACGCAGACGGTGAGCTGCTGCTGGGCGTCGATCAGGCCGGACGGGCGGAACACGATCCCGCCCGCGGGGCCGCTGACCTGGACGTTGCTCGAGCCGGTGCTGTCGCGGATCACGTCGGTGGTCCCGGTGACGTTGTCGGTGCCGGTCACGATCCACCGGCTCCAGTCGCCGCCGCAGCTGGCGCCATCGGTGCTGCCGCAGATGCGCACCCGCGACCCGCGGCGCATCGCCTCGGAGCGCGCCAGCTGCAGCGAAGCGGTCATCTCGCCGGCGGTGCCGGAAAGCCGGTTGCTGTTGATCAGCCCGGTCATCGCCGGGACGGCGACCGCGGCCAGGATGCCGAGGACGGCCACCGTGACCATGAGCTCCACCAGCGTGAATCCGGCAGCCGGCAGGGGCCGCGGGATGCGACCGGGGACCGCGTTCTGGGCGGCGTTGGAAGGCGTCATACCACTCCCCACTGTGGACGACCCACCCTAGCCCGCCGCAGCGGCGTGCTCCAAGGACTTGGGGACGAACGGTGCCATGGGGGACATGGGTGGCTACACTGCCTCCGGCACCCCCGCGCGCCGTCCCCGGATGAAGGAACGCTCCGATTGAGCCAGCCAGGCACCGCCCTCCGACCGCTGGACACGCTCTGGGAAGCCGGGACGATCATCCGCATCATCCTGGCGGGCGAGGCGCTGGCCCTCGTGCTCGCGCTCAGCCCGGGCCTGGCCGGCGACCGGCTGACCTGGTTCGGCATGGCCTCGTTCGCGATCCAGTGGATCGCCCTGGTGGCCATGGCCATGCTCTTCCTCGCCCGGCGGCGGCTTGCCCGCGCCAGCCCGGTCCGCGTCGCCCAGTTCGCACTGGTCGCGCTGGTCGCCAGCACCTGTATCGTCAGCGGCCTCGCCTGGCTGTTCCTGCACGACATCTGGCCGCGGCCCGCCCGGGGCTGGCCTGCGCTGGCCCTGGCGCTGACCGTCATGGCGCTGACCGTCGGGCTGGTGGCGCTGGCCGCCTTCCAGGCCCACTGGCGCAACCGCCAGCTCGCGGTCCGCGCCAAGCAGGCCGAGCTCGAGGCGCTGCAGGCGCGCATCCGCCCCCACTTCCTGTTCAACACGCTCAACACCGGGATCGCCCTGGTCCACGGCAAGCCCGAGGCGACGGAGCGGCTCCTGCTGGACCTTGCCGACCTGTTCCGCGCCGCGCTGTCGGGCCCCGGGCTGGTCACGCTCGGCGAGGAGCTGGCGCTCGCCAGGCGCTACCTCGAGATCGAGGGGCTGCGGCTGGGCCCGAGGCTCGAGCAGCGCTGGGAGGTTTTGGTGGGACCGGACGTGCTCGCCGGCACCCGGCTTCCCTCGCTGAGCCTGCAGCCGCTGGTCGAGAACGCGGTCCGCCACGGGGTCGAACCCGATCCGGGCGGCGGGCAGGTGGAGATCGAAGTCACCGACGACGGGACCTGGGTCGAGGTCGTCGTCCGCAACGGGATCGGCGCCGGCGCCGCCCGGGCAGCCGCGGGGCACGGCATCCGCCTGGCAGCCGTCCGCGCGCGGCTCGAGTCGCTGCCCAACGGTGCCGGCACGCTGGCGCTGGACCGCGATGCCGGCAGCTTCACCGCGCGCCTGCGCATCCGCAGGCCGCCGGGCGGTGCCGCTACGTGACCACCTCGTAGCACGGCCGGTAGTCACCGCTGATCTTCATCCGCCGCTGCTCGACGAAGGCGCGCAGCAGCGCATCCAGCGACTCCATCATGTCGCGGTCGCCGTGGATCTGGAACGGGCCATGGGCCTCGATGCGGCGCATGCCGTCTTCCTTGACGTTGCCGGCCACGATGCCGGAGAACGCACGGCGGAGGTCGGCGGCCAGCTCGTGCGGGGCACGGCCATGGTGCAGGTCCAGGCCGGCCATCGCCTCGTGGGTCGGCACGAAGGGCTGCTGGAACGGCAGCGGGATGTCCAGGCCCCAGTTGAAGTAGAAGGAGTCCTTGTTGTGGATCCGCGCCTCGCGGACGCGCTTGACGCCCGCCACCATGCGCCGGGCCACCGCCTGCGGGTCGCCGATGATGATCTCGTAGCGTGCGGTCGCGGCCTCGCCCAGGGTGAGGCGGATGAAGCGGTCGATCTGCTCGAAATACGGCGCCGCGGAGACCGGGCCGGTGAGGATCAGCGGGAACGGGAGCTCGGCGTTCTCCTCGCGCAGCAGAAGGCCCAGCAGGTACAGGATCTCTTCGGCCGTGCCGACGCCGCCGGGGAACACGATGATGCCGTGGCCGATGCGGACGAAGGCCTCCAGGCGCTTCTCGATGTCCGGCATGATCACCAGCTGGTTGACGATCGGGTTCGGCGACTCGGCGGCGATGATGCCGGGTTCGGTGATGCCGATGTAGCGCGGGCGGCGCTGGCGCTGCTTGGCATGGGCGATGTTGGCGCCCTTCATCGGGCCCTTCATGGCGCCCGGCCCGCAGCCGGTGCAGATGTCCATCCCACGCAGCCCGAGCTCGTAGCCGACCAGCTTGGTGTACTCGTACTCGACCCGGCTGATCGAGTGGCCGCCCCAGCACACGACCAGGTTCGGATCGCCCGGGTGCAGCAGGCGGGCGTTGCGGAGCTGGCCGAACACGGCATTGGTGATGCCCGCCGAGGACTCGAGGTCCGACGCGAAATCGGGCCCCAGCTCGATGGCCATGTAGGCCAGGTCGCGCACGGTGGCGAACAGGAGTTCCGCCACGCCGCGGATGATCTCGCCGTCGACGAAAGCCATCGCCGGGGCGTTCTTCAGTTCGATCCGGAGCCCGCGGTCCTGCTGCAGGACCTGGATGTCGAAGTCGGGGTACATCTCCTGCGCGGCGCGCGGGTCGTCGTTGGCGCTGCCGCTGGTCAGCACCGCCAGCGCGCAGCGCCGGAGCAGGTCGTGCAGGCCGCCGCGGGAGGCGTCCTTGAGCCGGGCCACCTCGTCCCTGGACAGGATGTCCAGGCCGCCGCGCGGATACACGCGTGCATCCACGGTCGGCAGGGTCGCTTCCGGGCGGGGGGTCTGCGTCATCTTCATCCCTTCTTCTTGTCTTCGTATTTTTCGGGGCATCGACTCTATCGCAACGCGGAGCCCCAACGGAAACGGCCGGGGCATGCCCCGGCCGTTCCGTCACGCGTCGTTTCCGCCGGACTCAGAACTTGTAGCGGAAGCCGAGCTGCAGCGCCCAGCGCGACTGCCCGGTGTTGTCGTACAGCTGCTCGGAGAACACCTGGCTCTCGTTGAACTCGTAGATGTACTTGCCGGTGGCCTGGTCGATGCCGCGCATGCGGGCGACGCGGCGGCCGTGCGGGAAGCCGATCTCCTCGATGCGGCCCCAGTCCTTATCGATCAGGTTGCCGACGTTCATGATGTCGAGCCACAGCTCGGACTTGTGGCCGTCGAAGAAGCCCGGCAGTTCCTGGCTGATGCGGATGTCGAAGGTGTTGACCCACGAGCTGCGCGAGATGTTGCGCGGCGCGACCTGGCCCATGTAGCCCCTCAGGTCGGACTGGCCGGACAGCCAGTCGAAGAACGCCTGCTCCATGGCCGCGCCGCCGGTGAACAGCACGTCGCCCGGGCCGGCCGGCACGTAGAACAGGTCGTTGGTCTCCATGTCGCCGTTCGCGTCGTTGAGGTAGGTCCAGCTGTACGGACGGCCGGAACGACCCTCGTAGAACACCGACGCGCTGGTCTTGTAGTCGCCGAAGAACGCCTTCTGCCAGGTCAGGGTGCCGATGAAGCGGTCGCGGATCTCGTAGTTCGAGGTCGCCGCGATCGGCTCGTTCGGGTTCTGCAGCATCCGGCCGTCCCAGTTCGAGTGCGCCTGCGACGAGGTCAGCGGGTTGACGTCCTCGGCCGAGGTGCGGGTGTAGCCCAGCATCCAGCCCCAGTTCTCGACCAGCGGCTTGTTCAGGCTCAGCGTCATCTGGTGCGAGCCGCCCTTGTTGGTCGGACGCAGGTAGATGACGTTGTCGGCGCCCCAGCCGGTGATGTTGTTGAACTGGGCGAGGTCGGCCGGCAGGTTGCCGTCGGCGTCGCGCAGGTTGTTGATCAGGGCGTCGCCGTTGCAGCGGGTGCCGCCGGAGGCGGTCGCGACGTTGCAGTAGTAGATCAGGCGGCCGTCCGGACCGGTCGCGGTCGGGGCGCCCATGCCCAGGATCTCGTAGTGCAGGCCGGTCTCGACGCTGGTCATCAGGTACTCGGCCGAGGCCACGATGCCGTACCAGGGCAGTTCGTGGTCAAGCGCCAGGTTGGCCTTCCAGCTGGAGGGCTGCTTCAGGTCGGGGTCCATGACCGCCACGACCATCTGCTGGCCGCCGGGGATGATCGGCTGGTTGTCCGGATCCATGGTGAACGCGTAGCGCTCCCAGGCCTCCTCGCGCGAGCCGACGCCGGCGCGCGCCAGCTGGCCGGCGTTGCCCACGTTCAGGCCGTAGATCTGCGGGGTGAAGCCGGCGTTCTGGAAGGAGTTGCCGATCCACACGTTGGCCGCGGCGCCCTGGAACAGGCCCACGCCACCGCGCAGCTGGGTCGGACGCTCGGTGTCGAAGGTGTAGTTGAAGCCGAAGCGCGGCTGCCACAGCTCCTGGCCGTCGATGGTGACCGTGTTGTCGAGGCCGAAGATGCGCTCGATCAGGGCGTTCTTGCGCGGCTTGTCGTCGATCTTCGGGATGTCGACGCGGAAGCCGAAGTTCAGCGTCAGGTTGTAGTTGACGGCCCAGGTGTCCTGGACGAAGAACGCCAGGTTGTCATGGTCGAAGTCGGCCGCGATGCTCTCGAACGACTCGCCCGGCAGCGGGCGGCGGGAGGTGTAGTTCCAGTAGCGCCCGTCGCGGAAGTGATCCAGGCTGGCGAAGGAGTAGCTGCCGAACAGGTCGCGGCCGAACAGGTTGAAGATCTCGTTCTGCTCGTACTCGAAGCCGAACTTGAAGGTGTGGTCGCCCACGTACCAGGTGGCGGCGCCGAAGGCGCTGTGCTGGCTGGTCTCGACGTGGTTGATGTGGGTGAACTGCTCGGTGCCGAAGTTCAGGAACGGCGAGCCCGGCTGGTCATCGTCGTTGGCGGTGCCGAAGCCGATGCCGATCTGCGGCATGCGGGTGTTGCCGAGCGGGTTGCGGATCGCGGTGTAGTCGCGCTTGGACAGCTTGAACTCGGTCGAGAAGTTGTCGGACCAGTCGCTGAACAGCTGGGCGACGGTGCTCTCGAACACCTTGTCGTGCGAGTACCAGTAGGAGTTCAGCGAGATGCCGGTCTGCGACAGGCCCGGCAGGTTGGCGTCGCTCTGCTCCGACTTGGCGTAGCGGATCGAGAAGCGGTGGTCGTCGTTGATGTTCCAGTCGATCTTGGCCGCGTATTCCTCGAAGGTGGTCTCGAGGCTGTCCGGCACGCGGTACTCGCCGATGTCGACGCCGTAGACTTCCTGCGCGATGCGGCGCGCCTCGAGGATGTCGTCGGTGCTGATGCCGTTCACGATGTTCGAGGCCGAGCTGCCCTCGGGGCCATAGGCCGGGCCGGGCGCGCTGCGGGTGAAGTTCTCGTAGTTCAGGAAGAAGAACAGCTTGTCCTTGACGATCGGGCCGCCGAAGGTGAAACCGTAGGTCTCCTCGTCGATGAAGCCGCCGAAGGGCGAGCCGTCGGCGTTGTCGCGGACCCAGTCCTGGTCGCGGTACACGTAGTAGGCCGAGCCGCTGAAGTCGTTGGTGCCCGACTTGGTCACGGCGTTGACCACGGCGCCGGTGCCGCCGGCGATGGTCACGTCGTAGTTCGACAGGTCGACGTCGATGGCCTCGATGGCGTCCATGGACACCGGCTGGCGCATGGTCGGCAGGTTGTTGGACTCCAGGCCGAACGGGTCGTTGGTGCTCACGCCGTCGATGCGGATGGCGTTGAAGCGGGTGTTCTGGCCCGCCGCGGAGATCTCGCCGCGGCCCTTGTCGGTCTGCGCCAGGCGCGGGTCGAGGCGCATGTAGTCCTGGATGTTGCGCTGGATCGACGGCAGGGCCTCGATCTGCTCCTGGCTGACGCTGGTGCCCGCGCCCATCTTGGTGGCGCTGAAGATCTCGGAGCCGCCCGCCACGCCGACCGCGGTCACGGTGGCGAGGGTTGTCACGTCGCCGGTGAGCTGCGCGTTGACGGTGTTGACCTGGTTCAGCGCGAGGTAGACGTTGTCCTCGGTCCGCGTACCGGCGCCGGCCTTGGTGACGGTGATCTCGTACGGACCGCCGACGCGCAGGCCGCGGGCGTTGTAGCGGCCGCTGGCGTCGGTGGTGACGCGGCTGGTCGTGCCCGACTCGATGTGGACGATGGTCACTTCTGCGTTCGTGACCGGCTGGCCGTCGCTTCCGGTGACGACGCCGGCGACGCCCGCAGAGGTGCTCTGGGCGAAGACGGGTGCGGCGGCAAGCGCGGCGATCAGGCCGAGCGAAAGTTTCGACACACGGAAGGCATTGCGACGGGTCATGGCTGGACTCTTGGCAAGGAAAACGGGACGCGCCGGACGGGCACGGGAGGTAGAAGGGTGCTGGTTCCCACTCACGCCGCGACCGCCTGGGCGGCAGCGGTTAACGACAGATTAACACGATAGCGGCCGTCGGTGACAGCTGGATTACGGTGTCGGGCGACCTGCCATGCCCAGGTAACCACTGACCCCGTCGAGCAGCATCTGGACCGAAATCGCCACCAGGAGCATGCCCATGAGGCGCTCCACGGCGGTCAGCGCGCGCTCGCCCAGCAGGCGGTACAGCCAGGGCGCGCAGAACAGGATCGTGGCGGTGGCGCCCCAGGCCAGCATCAGCGCCAGGCTCCACTCCCAGAGGCGCTCCGGCTCGCGGCTGCCCAGCAGCAGGACCGCGGCCATCCCGGAGGGTCCGGCGACCAGCGGGACGGCCAGCGGGACGATGAAGGGCTCGCCCCCCGGAAACTCGCCCATCAGGCCCTCCGGGGGAGGGAAGATCATCCGGATCCCGATCAGGAACAGCACGATGCCGCCGGCGATCGAGACCGATTCCTGGCGCAGGTGCATCACCTCCAGGGCGTACTTGCCGACCCACAGGAAAACCATCAGCACGCCCAGGGCGATCAGCAGCTCCCGGGCCAGCACGATCCGCTGCCGCTTCGGCGGCAGGTGGCGCAGGATGCTGAGGAACACCGGGATGTTGCCCAGCGGGTCCAGGATCAGGAACAACAGCAGGGCCGCGGCGGCGATCGTCATGCCGGCGACGCCCGGGCCGGGCCGCGCACGCCGTCCCCGGTCGGCGCGAGCAGGGCGACGCAGGCCGCGGCCGCTTCCGCCGGGTCGCGGGCCAGTCGATCCTCGTCGGCCACGTGCGCGCGGGCGCGCAGCGGGGTGCGCAGCGGACCGGGGTCCAGGGCGCGGAAGCGCACGGGTCCGCTGCCGTGCTCGGCCTGGAGGGTGTCGAGCAGCGCCCGCTGGGCGTGCTGGGCGATCCCGTAGGCGCCGCGATAGGCCGCCGGCGCGCCAGCGTCGATCGTGAAGACCACGGAGCCGTCCCCGGCCTTGCGCAGGAGCGGCAGGCAGGCCCGCGTCAGCCACCAGCGCGCGGTCAGGTCGACGTGGAGCGCGCGGGCGAAGGCCCCCGGGTCGGTGTGCTCGAGCGGGGTCAGGCCGTCGAAATCCGCGGCGCAGTGGAGCAGCCCGTCGAGCCGGCCGAGCTGCGCGCCGATCCGGTCGGCGAGCTCGGCGTGGTCG